>BQJX01000494.1 GCA_021604925.1 Gemmatimonadota bacterium | reverse complement strand
CTTCGAGACCATGTCCGGATTCACGACCACGGGTGCCTCGATCCTCACGGACATCGAGGCGGCGCCGCGCGGGATTCTCTTCTGGCGGAGCCTGACCCAGTGGATCGGGGGCATGGGGATCATCGTGCTGTCGCTGGCCATCCTCCCCATGCTCGGGGTGGGAGGGATGCAGCTCTACCGGGCCGAGGCCCCCGGACCGTCGCCCGACAAACTCACCCCGCGGATCCGGCAGACGGCCGCGTACCTCTGGGTCGTGTACGTGTTGATCTCCGCGGCCGAGGTGGTGGCGCTCCGGTTCGCCGGGATGTCCTGGTTCGACTCCGTCTGCCACACGTTCACGACCATGGCGACCGGCGGGTTCTCCACGCGCAACGCGTCGGTCGCCGCCTTCGACAGCGCGCTCATCGACGGCATCATCACCTTCTTCATGCTGCTGGCGGGCATGAACTTCGCGTTGCACTACCGCGCCTGGCGCGCCCCGTCGGCGTACTTCCGGGACCTGGAGTGGCGGTTCTACATGCTGCTGCTCCTGGGGGCCACGTTGGTGACCGCCGCCGCACTCTGGTCAAGCCACGGCTACGAACTCGGCTCGGCGCTGCGGTCCGCGTCGTTCCAGATCGTGTCCATCACCACCACCACCGGTTTCGCCACCGATGACTACGAGCTGTGGAGCCCGGCATTGCGTTGGGGGCTCCTGATCCTGATGCTCGTGGGAGGCTGCGGCGGATCGACGGCCGGTTCCATGAAGGTGGTGCGCCATATCATCATGCTCAAGGCGGGGCTTCGCGAACTCGCGGTGATGGCGAACCCGCGGGTCGTGCGTCCCGTGACGCTGGGGCGCGGACGTCGCGTGGACACGGAGGTGGTTCGCAACGTGCTCGGCTTCGCCGTCCTGTACATGGGGATCCTGGTCAGCGCCACGCTGGTCCTGTCGCTGTTCGGGTTCGATCTGGAGACGGCGCTGTCCGCGTCGGCGACCGCGCTCACCAACGTGGGTCCCGGTCTTTCGCAAGTGGGTCCCACCGAGAACTTCGCGTGGATGCCGCCCGTGGCCAAGTGGGTCCTCACGTTCCTCATGTTGCTGGGCCGCCTGGAGGTCTACACGATTCTCGCCCTGTTCCTTCCGCAGACGTGGAAACGATGAACCTCCCCTGGGAGCTGATTGCGTCGCTGGCGGGCTTGCTCGTGCTGTCCGCGTTGTTCTCGGGTTCGGAGACGGCGCTCTTCTCGATTCCGATCCATCGCCTTCGGCGTATCGCCCGCAGTTCGCGCGCGGACGAACGCGCCGTGGGCCGCGCCATGAAGGATGCGCGCGGCACTCTCGTGACGCTGCTGATCGGCAACATGGTCGCCAACATCCTCGCGTCCGCGGTCGCGTCGTCCGCCGTGCTCGAGCTGACCGGCGGCTCCGGTTGGGCGCTCGGCGCCAGCACCGTTACGATGACGATCCTGCTGCTCGTGTTCGGGGAGATCGCGCCCAAGACCGTGGCCTACCACCACGCAGAGCCCATCGCGCGGTTCGTGGCGCGCCCGCTGATCCTGCTGGGACACGTTCTGTTTCCGCTCCGCGTTCCGCTGGTCCGCCTGACGAACGCGATTCTCGGGGAGGAGTCCCGGCACGACGGCACCGTGGAGATGGAAGAAGTGGACACCATGGTGTACATGGCGCACGAGGAAGGCGAAGTGGACGACGAGGAGCGCGACATCCTGCTGGGCGTCATCGAACTGGGGAGTTCCCCGCTCGAAGACGTGATGACGCCGAGGACCGAGATCTTCTCGCTGCCCGGGGATCTCCCGGTGGGGGAGGCCCGCGGGCTCGTCTTCGACGCGGGATTCTCCAAGATCCCGGTGTCCACGGCCGCCCCGGACGAGATGGCCGGCTTCGTGACCGCAACCGACCTGCTGCTCGCGGACGACGACCAATGGCTCGGCAGCTTGGCGTCTCCGGTGGAGTACGTCCCCGAGGTCAAGCCGGCGGTGGATCTGCTGGCGGATTTCCAGGCCAGCGGACGACGGTTGGCGTTCGTCGTGGATGAACACGGGCACCTCTCCGGGCTCGTCACGCTGACCGACCTGCTGGAGGAGATCTCGGGAGAGATGGTCGAGAGCGGCGACGTCCACAAGGTGCTGTACGAGCGAGTCGGAAAGAACCGCGTCATTATTCCGGGGCGCATGGAGGTTCGCTTCTTCAACGAGCAGTTCGGAACCTCCCTGTCCACGGACGACTCGGAGACGATGGCGGGTCTCGTGCTGGAGAGGATCGGGCGCATCCCCGACTCGGGCGACTCGTTCGTGATCGACCGGCTGGGCGTGACCGTGCTCAAGGCCGAGCCGCACCGGATCGTGTCGCTGGAGATCGTCCTCCCGGAAGAAGAGACCGGAAAGGAGACGCCGTGAACGCGGCCCACTGGCTCCTGATCGCCGGCGCGGGCGCGGCGGGCGGTGAACTGATCGGGCTTCCGGCCGGCGTACTGGCCGTGCTCGCGCTGGTGCTGGTCAGCGGCTTCTACTCGGGGAGCGAGACCGCGTTGGTCTCGGCGCGTCGGACGCGGCTGGAGACGCTGGCCGCGGAAGGGCGGCGCGACGCCCGGATCGCGCTCCGCCTGCTGGAGAACACGCCCCGCACGATCGCGATCACGCTGGTCGGCACGAATCTCGCCAACGTGGGGGCCACCGCGCTCGCCACCGCGTTGGCGGTGCAGATCTCGGCCGAGCACGGGGTGGCCCTGGCCACGCTCGCCGTGACGCCGATCGTCCTGTTCCTGGGGGAGATCATTCCCAAGGCGCTGTTCCGGACTTCGGCCACCCGAATCCTTCGCACGCTCGCGCCCACGCTCAGCCTTTCGGCGCTGGTCCTGTCGCCGCTGGTCACTCTGGCCTCGGGGATGACGCGGGCGCTCCTGTGGATCCTGCGGATTCCCGCGGCGGAGCGACGTCCGTTGTTCCGGCGCGAGGATCTGGCCAGCGCGTTCCTGCACGGGATCGCGGTGGAGGAGGGCGTCACCACCGAGCGCGCCGGGTCCACGCTCCGCATGGCGCGCCGGGCCATGGACCTCCGCGACAAGAAGGTCAGCGACGCCATGGTGCCGCTTCCGGAGGAGTGGACCGTGT
>BQJX01000493.1 GCA_021604925.1 Gemmatimonadota bacterium | reverse complement strand
GATCGAGTTGGACCCGCCGCCCACGCACGCCACGAGCAGGTCCGGCAGCCGTCCCTCCGCCTCCAGGATCTGACGGCGCGCCTCCACCCCGATCACGCGCTGGAAATCGCGCACGAGTCTCGGAAACGGATGCGGCCCCAGGACGGATCCCAGGATGTAGTGCGTGTTCTCCACGTTCGTGACCCAGTCCCGCATGGCCTCGTTGATCGCATCCTTCAGCGTGCGGCTACCCGAATTCACGCCCACGACTTCGGCGCCCAGCAGGCGCATCCGGAAGACGTTCGGCTCCTGGCGCCGCATGTCCTCTTCGCCCATGTAGATCACGCAGTCGAGATCCAGCAGCGCCGCCGCGGTGGCGGTGGCCACGCCGTGCTGCCCCGCCCCGGTCTCCGCGATCACGCGCGGCTTGCCCATCCGCTGGGTCAGCAGCGCCTGCCCCAGCGTGTTGTTGATCTTGTGGGCACCGGTGTGCAGCAGGTCCTCGCGCTTGAGGTAGACGCGAACCCCCGCTTCCCTGGACAGACGAGTGGCGGCAAAGAGCGGCGACGGCCGCCCGACGAAGTCCCGCAGCAGCGAATCGAGTTCCGCGTGGAACGAGGGATCGCGAAACGCTTCGGCGGTCGCCGCTTCCAGCTCGTTCAGCGCCGTCATGATCGTCTCCGGAACGAAGCGACCTCCGTACGGTCCGAAGTAGCCTCGTTCGTCCGGTACCGAATCGAAATCCACGGTCACTCTCCTTCCCGGCCGCGGCCCAGGAGTTCCGCGATCCTGGCCGACGGGTCGGCCTCCGCGACCAGGGCCTCTCCCACCAGTACGGCGGACGCCCCGGCCCGCTCCACTTCCAGAACGTGCTCACGGGTGAAGATCCCGCTCTCGGCCACCACCAGGACCTCGGCCGGCAGCCTCCCGGCCAGCCGGCCGGTGGTCTGCAGATCCGTTTCGAAGGTGGTCAGGTCCCGGTTGTTGATGCCCACGATCCGCGCCGACGCCTCCAGCGCCCGCTCGACTTCCGGCTCGGAGTGGACCTCCACCAGCGCGTCCAGTCCCAGATCCGAAGCCTGCGCCACGAGGTCGCGGAGGCGCGCGGTCTCCAGCACGGCCACGATCAACAGGACCGCGGACGCGCCCCACTCGCGTGCCTCCCAGAGCTGGTAGGGATCCGTGAGGAAGTCCTTCCGAAGGAGCGGGAGGCGGCACGCCGCGCGCGCGGCCCGGAGATGGTCGGGCGCTCCCCGAAAGAAGTCGGGCTCGGTCAGCACCGACATGGCCCGGGCTCCGCCGGCCTCGTAGGTTCGAGCCAGCGCGGCCGGATCGTAGTCCGCTCGCAGCACTCCGCGCGACGGTGACGCCTGCTTGGCCTCCGCGATCAGGCTCGTGCCCGGCTGCCGCAGGGCTTCGGCGAACGCGGGCGGATTCGGCGCGGCCTCGGCGCGCGCCCGCACCGCGGCCAACGGTTCCGCCCGTTGCCGCTCCAACAGCCGTTCGCCCACCTGCGCCACGATCCGATCGAGGACGTTCACTCGCCGACCCCGCGGAGCTTGCCGACCAGGGCCCGCACGGAGCCGTCGTCGATCGCGGCGGCGGCGCGTTCCACCCCGGCCTTGGGTCCGTCCGCCAGTCCGGCGGCCACCAAGGCCATCGCCGCGTTCATGAGGACCACGTCCCGGCGTGGCCCCGCCTCTCCGGCAAAGATGCCGGTGAGGATCCGCGCATTCATTGCGGCGTCTCCGCCTTCCAGTTCCCGAGCGGGCGCCTCGGCCAGGCCGAAGTCGCCCGGGGAGACCTCGTAGCGTCTGAGCCCGCTCCCGGTCACTTCGATCACGTGCGTGGGTGCCGACAGCGAGAGTTCATCCAGGCCGTCGCGGGAGTGGACTACGAACGCGTGCTCCGTCCCCAGTCCCTGCAGCGCTTCCGCCGCCAGCTGCAGCACCGACTCCGAGAAGACGCCCATGACCTGCCGCGGCGCCAGCGCCGGGTTGCAGAGTGGGCCCAGCAGATTGAAGATCGTGCGGCTGGCCAGCGTGATCCGGGCGGGCATGGCGTGTTTGATCGCCCCGTGAAAACGCGGCGCCATGAGGAACCCGAAGCCGTGCTGATCCACCGACGCCTGCACCTGTGCGGGCTCTCCATCGATGGGAATGCCCAGCTCCAGCAGCACATCCGCGCTGCCGCACTGCGAGGACACCGATCGATTGCCGTGCTTGGCCACCGCCCCGCCCGCGGCGGCCACGACGAGCGCAGAGGCCGTGGAGATGTTGAACGTGCCGGAGCCGTCTCCGCCCGTGCCGCAGGTGTCGACCAGCGGGCGCCGGCTGGGAGAGATCGTGGTGGCCGCGGCGCGCATGGCCCGGGCGGAGCCCACCACCTCCTGCGGAGTCTCGCCCTTCATCCTCAGCGCCACGAGATACCCGGCGATCCTGCCCTCGGTGGCCTTCCCGGCCATGATTTCGCCCATGGCCGCCTCGGCAGCCTCCACGCTCAGGTCCCGTCCTTCCAGGACGTGGTGAAGCGCGTCCTTCAGCCGGGGGGCGGTGTCCTGGTCCACGGTGATCTCCGGTCAGAGTTCGAGGAAGTTCCGGAGGATCTTCTTCCCTTCCGTGGTGAGGATCGACTCCGGATGGAACTGCACGCCGAAGAGCGGAAGCGTGCGGTGACGCAGGGCCATGATCTCCTGATCGGCGGTCCACGCCGTCACCGTGAGGTCCGGGCCAACCGTTTCCTTGTCCACGATCAGGGAGTGGTAGCGGGTGGCTTCGAACGGATTGTCCACGCCGCGGAAGAGGTCCTTGGCGTTGTGGATGATCCGCGACGTCTTGCCGTGCAGCAGCCGATCCGCGCGCTGGATCGTGGCCCCGTAGACCTGAGCCAGACACTGATGCCCCAGGCACACTCCCAGAATCGGAACCCGGCTGCGGAACTCGCGGATCACGTCGCTGGAGATGCCCGCGTCCTCCGGGCGGCCCGGTCCCGGCGAGATCACGATCCGATCGGGCTTGAGTCGCTTGGCCGCGGCCAGGGATAGGGCGTCATTCCGATGCACCACCGGCTCCGCGCCGAGTTCGCCCAGGTACTGGACCAGGTTGTAGGTGAACGAATCGTAGTTGTCGATGACGAG
>BQJX01000492.1 GCA_021604925.1 Gemmatimonadota bacterium | reverse complement strand
CCGCCTCCCACCTCACGGACCGCTTCCTGGGCACGTTCCACTCCATCCAGAATGGCGACTCGGAGTTGATCTCCGCGCCGGATCCCGGCCACCACCACGTCGGCCAGCGTGGCGAGCGCGGCGCCGGACGCTTCGGCTCCGCTCGGCCCGCCACCCACGCCGTCGGCCACCGCGAGCAGTCCGCGATCTTCGCCCAGATCCAGGACCAGCGCCGCGTCCTCGTTGCCATCGGGGCCGTCGCGCTCGGGGGACGGGCGCGTAACCACGATGGCGGTGCCCACCCCGCACGGCACCAACGCCGGGGCATCCAGGTCCTGGCGCAGGAAGAGGTGCGTGGCGTTCACTCCCATTCCATCTCCTCGAGGTGGCGACGCATCTCTCCGGCCGATCGGAACCGGGCGGTGATCAGATCGCGACGAAGGCCGCAGCAGATCTCCTTGATCTCGGGGCCGTACGACGCGTAGCGCTTCCGACCCCCCAACGCGTTGTAGAAGATCCTGATCATGTCGATCACGTCCTCGCGGATGTTCTCGGGCCGCGGCGACTCCCAGTGGTAGAGATCCAGGAGCTTCAGCTCGAACCCGAGTCCCACGCGACACACGATCACGTTGCCCTCGTGGAGGTCGCCGTGGTACTCGCGCAATCGATGGATGTCTTCCATGCCGGTGGCCAGGGCGTGCAGCAGATGCAACGCCGCAAAGGGATGCAGCCGCTTGCCGGGTTGTCGCTTGAGGTAGTCGTCCAGCAACTCGCCCTCGACGAACTCCGAGACGAGCGCGGTGATCGGCTGCCGCCGGAAGGTGAACGTCTCCCAGCTGTGGTACTGGATCACCATCTCGCAGTGGCGCAGCTTGTGGAGCTTGCGCGCGTAGAACTTGGCGGCCTTGTCGCGCAGGTTCCGATGCGGGAAGAAGATCTTGGCCGCGCGGTGGATTCCGGTCCGGACCTCGCGAACGCGGTAGACCTCTCCCTCCCAGCCGGACCCGAGCTTGTCGATCACCTCGTACTTGCCGCCCAGCGTCCGCCCGGCCTCGAACTCGAAGGCCTCTACCCGGGGAGCCTTGGGACGATTCACGCGAGCCACAGCACCTCCTCCGCATCCGACGCGCTCCGGGTCGTCCCGGCTCCGCCCAAGCTAGCACGCCCTGGATCGGTTGAGCCAGCGCTAGGGAGAGCTGGGCGGCGCCGCGATTGCCGCGGTGAGGTCGGCCGCGTCCGCATCGGACATCTCGGAAAAGTGTCGGACTCTCTCGACCACGTCCGGAGTCTCGAAGTACTCGGTCACGCAGCCCGCGTGGATGTATCCGGACGCCTCAAAGCGACCCTCTTCGAAGAAGACCAGGGCGACCCGCCACGTGTCCTTGGCGATGAGCTCCCGGCAGGACCGGCAACGCGCGCGGGCGGTCGGCGATCGCTCCGCGCCGTTCAGGCGGGGCAGTCGGCGGCACGCCAGGCCGGTGCGCGCGATCTGTTCCAGGGCGTCCGCCGCGTCCACCGGGAACTCGGAGTCCGGCAGCGCCTCCAGGAACGGCTCCGGCCGCTTGTGGGCCGCGCACGGGGGATGAAACCACAGGGTCATCTCCCCCTCCCCGTAGGGATTGGGGAGCCGCTCGCCGAAGCGGACGGTGTCCTTCTCGATCTTGCCGTCGCAGCCACGACACTTCGCCCGTGAGGTGGGCGCCCGCTCGAACGTGTGCGCCATGATCGCCTCCCTTCCGCACCGGAGGATACCGCACGGGCCCGCCGCACGGACACCGTTTCGACGTATACTCGCGACCCGCGTGAACCCGGAGAGTCATGCATGAACGTCCATCTGATCGATGGCACCTACGAGCTGTTTCGCCACTTCTACGCCGTGCCGGCGCGTGCGGACACGAACGGCGACGAGGTGGGCGCGGTCCGCGGCGTACTCACCTCCGTGTTCTCCATGATCCGGGACGGGGCCACCCATGTCGGCGTGGCGACCGACAGCACGGTGGAGTCCTTCCGGAACGAGATGTACTCCGGCTACAAATCAGGAGAGGGCATCGACCCGGACCTCCATCGGCAGTTCCAGCCGCTGGAAGAAGCACTGCGGAGTCTGGGCGTGGTGGTCTGGGCGATGGTGGAGCAGGAAGCGGACGACGGCCTGGCCGCGGCCGCGGCGCGCGCCGCCGCGCGGGACGACGTGGACCGGGTGTTCATCTGCTCTCCCGACAAGGATCTCTCGCAGTGCGTCCGCGGTACGCGGGTCGTCCAGTTCGACCGTCGCCAGCGCTCCCTGCGCGATGAGGACGGCGTCCGCGAGAAGTTCGGCGTGGGACCGGCCTCGATCCCGGATTACCTGGCGCTCACCGGCGACTCCGCGGACGGGTTCCCGGGCGTTCCGCGCTGGGGCGCGAAGGGCGCGGGCACGGTGCTGGGACGCTACCCGCATCTGGAGGACATCCCGGAAGACCCTGCCGCCTGGGACGTGAAGGTGCGCGGCGCCGCCGGTCTCTCGGCCCAGCTCCGGGAACACTGGACCGATGCGCTTCTCTTCCGGGACCTGGCCACGCTGCGCGAGGACGCCCCCGTGTTCGACGACATCGATGAGCTGCGCTGGCGGGGCCCGCGGCCCGACTTTCCCGAGGTGTGCCGAACGCTGCACCTGGAAGGCCTGGGCCGCCAAGCCGCGCGGCAGGTCGGTTAGTTTCCCGTGAAGAACGTGAAGCCGCCGAACAGCACCAGGTCGTGCTGCCGCGCCGATTCGGTCTGAAGCCCGTCCACCTCGAACCACTTGTCGTAGATGTAGTCATCCACGCCGAGCTGAATCCCGGCGCTGGGCCCCAGCGGGATGTTCAGCTTGGCGCCGATCACTCCGGCCGCGTGCGTGTTGGATTCCAGAGCTTTGCCGTAGTCGGTCTGGTTGGCTACCACTCCCGCGCTCAGATTCAGAATGCTCGGGCCGAATTCGCTGCCGCCGATTCCGACCACGACGCGCGCCCCGCCGAGGAACACGCTGGCGTCCAGCGACCCGCTCTCGCCAAACACGGTCGCGTCGAGCGAGCTGTTCACGTAGTATCCGGACGCCGCCAGCCCCACCGAGGAGTTGAGCCAGATCGTCATCTGCGCGCCGAAACCCAGCGCGCCGGCCATGGTCGCCTC
>BQJX01000491.1 GCA_021604925.1 Gemmatimonadota bacterium | reverse complement strand
GGGGTGCCACTGACCGTGTTCGAGGAGGACACGGCCGCCGGTCCGCTCAGTTTCGAGGTGGCGCGCCTGGCCGCCGGGGGCGTGATCGAGCTGGTCGCGGCGATCGATCGCGGGGACGCGGCCAACGGGCTCGCCCTGGTCCGCCCGCCCGGGCACCACGCGGAGCGGGACCGCGTCATGGGCTTTTGCCTCTTCAACAACGTGGCCGTTGCGGCCGCGCACCTGCGACGCCACGGTCGGCAGCGGGTGGCCATTGTCGATTGGGACGTGCATCACGGGAACGGAACGCAGCACATCTTCGAGCGGGATCCCAGTGTCCTGTTCATCTCGCTGCATCAGTTCCCGCTCTACCCCGGCACCGGCCGCCGCGAGGAACGCGGGCTGGACGCCGGTGAAGGCACCACCCTGAACATTCCTCTTCCGGCGGGATGCGGCGACGCGGAGTACCTGGCCGCGTTTCGCGACGAGGTCCTTCCCGCCCTGCGGGAGTTCCGGCCGGAGTTCCTGCTCGTCTCCGCGGGGTTCGATGCGGACGCCCGCGATCCCCTGGCCGGGATGCTCGTGACCGCGCCCGGCTTCGCCGCGATGACGGAACGGATGATGAAGGCCGCTCGCGAACTCTGCGGCGACCGGCTCGCGCTGGTGCTGGAGGGTGGCTACGATCTGGGCGCGCTTCAGGAGGGCGTCCGGGCGGCCTGGACCACGCTGGGGCGGAATCCGGAGGACTTCACGGGCTGAGGGCTGAATCCGCGACCCCGCGGGCCCAGCCCGCTCGCGCGCGGGGCGGCGGGAGCGATCGGTCCTTGTGAACCGGCCCGTCCAGGTGGCACACTCATCCGTCGTTCCCAGCAAGTCCGTTTTCAGGCGTCTGCGATCCACCCCCTCGATGTCGGGTCGCCCCCGCGTGCCCAGTGCGCTCCACCCAAGGAGAGTCCATTGAACCGAGCGATCCTGACGGCGTTCGCCGTCCTGATGCTGGCCGTCCCCCGCACGGCCCCCGCGACCGACCTGCCCGAGATCCCCTTCGAGTTCTACACGCTTGAGAACGGGCTCGAGGTGATCCTTCACGAAGACCACTCCACGCCGATGGTCGGGTTCAACGTGTGGTACCACGTCGGCTCCAAGAACGAGCGGCCGGGACGCAGCGGCTTTGCGCACCTCTTCGAACACATGATGTTCCAGGGATCCGAGCACCAGGACGGCGAGTACCTGCAGATGATCCAGGGACTCGGCGGCCTCGTGAACGGTTCCACGAACGAGGATCGCACGAACTACTGGGAGATCGTGCCGCCGAGCCGGCTCGAGGCAACGCTGCTGCTGGAAGCCGACCGCATGGGCTGGCTGCTCCCGGCCATGACCGAGGAGAAGCTCGCGAACCAGCAGGACGTGGTTCGCAACGAACGACGCCAGAGCGAAGGGCGTCCGTACTCGTCCTTCTGGCTCAACTTCAACGAGGAGTTCTATCCCGCCGGTCACCCCTACGACCATTCGGTGATCGGGATCCACGAGGATCTGGAGAACGCGACCCTGGAGGACGTGAAGGACTTCTTCCGCACGTACTACACGCCCACCAACGCCACGATCTCGATCTCGGGCGACTTCGATCCGGCGCAGACCAAGGAATGGATCGAGAAGTACTTCGCGGAGATCCCGCCGGGCAAGCCCGTGCAGGAAGTGGACGTGTGGATTCCCGAACTGACCGGTGAGAAGCGGCTCGCGTTCCAGGACCGCGTGCAGCTCAAGCGCCTCACCTACTCCTGGCACACGCCGCCCTTCTACCACGACGGCGACGCGGACATCGACTTCGCCGCGGCGATCCTGGGTTCCGGGCGGACCAGCCGTCTCTACAAGCGACTCGTTCACCAGGACAAGCTGGCCCAGAGCGTGAGCTTCCGACAGGAGAGCCAGCAGATCGTCTCGGTCGCCATCCTGGAGGTCACGCTGAGCCCGGGGGCGGATCAGGCCGCCGTGGAGCGCATCGTGGACGAGGAGCTGGCCCGCTTCGCCAAGGAGGGCCCCACCAAGCGGGAGCTGGACCGCGTGCGCAACGGTTACGAGGCCCGCTTCGTGAAGGATGTGCAGCGAATCGGAAGCTGGGGCGGCATCAACGATCGGCTGAATCGCTACAACCACTACCTGGGCACTCCCGACTACTTCCGCCAGGACTTCGAGCGCTACTCCAGCCGCACCGCGGAGTCGGTCCGCTCGCAGTCCGCGCGCTGGCTCGGCAAGAACCGGATGCTCACCGTGATCTCGCCGTTCCCGGACGTGCGCGCGGTGGCCACCGCCAACGTGGATCGGACCACGTTGCCGACCCCCACCGACGACACGCCGTTTGTCACGCCGGCCCTGGCCCGCACGCGCCTGGAGAACGGGCTGGAGCTGATGGTCCTGGAGCACCGTGAGCTGCCCCTGGTGCGCATGGAACTCACGTTCCGCTCGGGATCGGCCGCCGAATCGGCGGACCGCGAGGGCCTGTGCGACGTGGCCGCGGGAATGCTGATGGAAGGAACGCGCTCCCACGACAAGTTCGAGTTCCAGGACGAACTGGACTTCCTGGGGACCGACGCGTGGGTCTGGACGGGCCACGACCGCTCGGTGATGGGCATGCAGTCGCTGCGCAAGCACCTGGGCGCATCGCTGGATCTCGTAGCCGAAGCACTGCTGGAGCCGGCCTTCGACGAGGCCGAGTTCACGTCGGACAAGGAGCGCCGGGTCGTCGATATCCGGCGCGAGTCCGAGCAGCCGCAGACCGTGGCCAACAAGGTGACGCGTCGGATGATGTTCGGAGCGGATCATCCCTACGGCCGCCTGGGGTCGGGAACCGTCGCGTCCATGGAAGCGATCCAGCTGGCCGAAGCGCGGGAGTTCGCCAAGACGCACTTCGTGCCCGGCAACGCCACCATGATTCTCGTGGGCGACCTCACGCTGGCGGAGGCCGAAGTCGAGGTCCGACGCGCGCTGAAGGCGTGGAAGGGCGACGCCCCGGCCGCGCCCGCGATCGCCAAGCCGGAGCCGCGCACGGAGCGCGCCGTATACCTGGTCGACAAGCCGGGCGACTCGCAGTCCACCGTGTCGATCGCCCAGTTCGGAATTCCGCGCAACCACGAGGATTGGGAGACGGTGTTC
>BQJX01000490.1 GCA_021604925.1 Gemmatimonadota bacterium | reverse complement strand
GCTTGCCCATCCTGCCACGCGCAGTACGACGTGGCCACGCACCCCGAGCCGAAGTTCGCGTGCGCTTGCGGCGCGGAAGTCGACGCGGCGCCTCGACCCGCCGTGGATGCTCCCATTCATCGATGCAGTGCCTGTGGTGCTCTCGTGGCGGCCGACGCCCTGCACTGCGAATACTGCCGGGCGGACATCGAGCGCGATGCCCGTCAGCTGAGCCTGATCTGCCCGGAGTGCTACGCCCGCAACGAGGACTCGGCGCGGTTCTGCACCGCGTGCGGCATCGGCTTCCAGCCGCAACCGATTCCCGGCAGCGGCCCCTCGCTGGCGTGCGTGGACTGCGAGAAGCCGCTGGTCGCGCGTGGGGTCGGCGGGGTGATGATCCACGAGTGCGCCCGCTGCGCGGGACTCTGGGTGGCGGACGAGATCTTCGATGACCTGGTGCTGAAGGCGATCCAGGCGCGTCGCGCCGCGATGACCGGAGAGGGAACGGGGAGCCTGCCCCGCACCACGCGTGGCAACCCGGTCAGCCAGGAAGTGCGCTACCGGAAGTGCCCGGTCTGCACCCAGTTCATGGCCCGGCGCAACTACGAGCGGACGTCCGGCGTGGTGGTGGACCACTGCCGGGATCACGGTACGTGGCTGGACGCCGACGAGCTCGAGCAGATTGCCGGCTTCATCATGGCGGGCGGACTGGAGCGGGCGCCCGCGCCCGAGCCCGCCAGCGCCCACGGTCTCAAGCCCGCCAGTCGCGCGTCCGGCGAGTTCGCGCGCATCTTCATGGAAAACAATGCCGGGCCCGGCATGCGCAAGGTGGGATCGTTCCTGGATTTCCTGAACAGGATGCTGGAACGCCCGTTCTCCTAGGCCGGCAGTTCCGGAGGCCGCGCCCGGCCCGGGCGATCCTCAGTCCACGTAGCCCAGCGCGCGCAGCTCTTCCACGTACTCGGCCGGGAGGTCGTCCACGTCCGCGTGAAAGCTCCTGGCGTCCGCCACCTCGGCCAGGATCCGGGCCCGCAGCGAGTCGGCCAGCTCGGGATGCCGGTCCACCACGTTCACCTGCTCCCAGGGATCGGTCCGGAGATCGAACAGCTGATCCGGCGCGTGCGTGGAGTGCAGGTACTTCCAGTCCGGGCCGGTCAGGGCGAACTGCAGGCCCTCGCCCAGCTTCTCCGGCCGGCCGTGCGTGCGTTCCGAGAACACGAAGTCCCAGCCCGGATCGGCCAGGGCGTTCCGACCCTCGAACTGGTCGAGCACGGCCTGGTCCACCGGTAGCTCCAGCTCCTCGATCAGCGTGGGCAGCACGTCCACCATGGCGGTCAGTCGCTGCGATCGACGCGGCCCGGACGGGTTCATGCCCGGCAGTTTGACCAGGAACGGCACCTGCAGCTGCTCGCGGTTCAGCGGGCCGTGCCCCACCCAGTCGTGCTGTCCCATTCCCTCGCCGTGATCGCCGGCCACCACGATCGCGGCGGAGTCGAAGCGCTTCAGCTCCTCCAGCTTGTCCAGCACGCGCCCGATCTGCTCGTCCATGAACCGCATCTCGCCGTCGTACTGGTTGTTGATGGTCTGGATCTGGCGATGGTCCGGGTTCGTGAACCGGTTCTCCACGAGGTAGTTCCGGATCTCCTCGCCCATGGGGTAGAGCGTGTTGAAGGGCGGAGGCGGCGAGTACCGGTCGTGCGGATCGAAGTAGTGGATCCACAGGAACAGCGGCTCCGCGGGGGCCGTCTCCAGCCAGGCCAGGACGGCCTCCGTGGTCTCGCTGGCCACGCACTCGTTGCCCTCGGGTTCGCGCCAACCGTCAAAGCCCGTGGCGACGCCGGTGATCCGCTTGAGCGGGGCCGTGCTCACGAATCCCTGGGTCACGTACCCCAGCTCCGAGAAGATCGTGCCCGCGATCCGGATCTCGGGGTTGTCCTGCCACGCCACTTCGAACGAGGAGAGATTGCCGCGGATGCCGTGGCGGACGGTGTGGGTGGCGGTGAGCATGGACACGTGGGCGGGCAGCGTGGTGGACATGTGCGCGTACGCATTCTCGAAGAGATGCGACCGCGCGGCCAGTCGATCGAGATTCGGCGTGGTGTCGCGGAAGTAGCCGTAGCAGCCGAGGCGGTCGGCGCGGGTCGTATCCAGCGTGATGAGGATCACGTCCGGCGGGGGCGCGGGCTCCTGACAGCCGGCCAACAGCAGCAGCGGCATCAGCAGGGCCGCGGCCGCGTTGGCCACCCCGACCGTGCGCCGCGCAGGCCGATTCCCGTCTCTCGATCCGCGCACGGACAACTCCTTGCTTGCCGGGACCCGTGTCATGGCGCCAGCATACCCGAAGTCGGTGCCGATCCGGAATCCCGGCGGCGCCCGGCGACATCCCACCGGGCAACCAGGAGGAAGCAATGTCGGGAACGAAGGTACAGGTGGAGCTCGGCGAGGGAACCATCGTGCGACTGCGCGCGCGAGGCCACGACTGGAACGCGGACGAGCCGGTGGAAGCTCGCGGCACCGACCAGGGTCCCAATCCCTACGAGCTGCTGCTGGGCGCGCTGGGCTCCTGCACCGCGCTCACGCTGCGCTTCTACGCTCACCACAAGCAGTGGCCGCTGGACTCGGTCCAGGTGGACTACGACTTTGCCCGCGAGTACGCCAAGGACTGCGCGGAGTGCGAGGAGGACGGCAGCGCCCGCCTGGACGTGATCCGCGCGAACGTGATCATCCGGGGCCGGTTCGACGACGCGCAGAAGGCGCGCCTGACCGAGGTGGTGGCGCGGTGCCCCGTGCATCGGACGCTCACCGGCGGCCCGAAGATGTTCGAGACGGTCACGTTCGAGGAGTCCGCGCGCTAGAAAAGCACCCGACCGAGTTGCGCCCGGAACTCGTTGGTCAGTTCGTGCCGGTCGCCCAGGAAGGAGAAGAGGGCCAGCATGGCCTCCCGCCCGGCATCCTCCTCGAACGACCGGTCCCGGCGCACCACTTCCAGGAACTCGGCCAGCGCATCGCGGAAGTTGCCCTCCAGCGCGAGCGCGCAGCCGTAGTCGAAGCGGTGGCGCACGGTGTCCGGATCCTCGGCCGCCCGGTCCCGGATGGCGTCCATCCCGCCGCGCTCGGAGACGCGCACGGCCCAGTCGGCCAGTTGCAGGAGCTTGTCCG
>BQJX01000489.1 GCA_021604925.1 Gemmatimonadota bacterium | reverse complement strand
TCCGTCAGGTCACGTTCACCGCCGCGATCACGGCCCCGCCCGACCTCTGGCTCCTTCGCCAGATCCTGGGCAACTTTGCGGAGCTGGGCCTGCTGGACCGCCTCCTGGACGGACACGCCCTCCACACCGGGTCCTGCCGCGTGGACGGTCATCGCCTGGACTCGCACGAGCTCGGGATCGATCTGCGGTTCCTGCTCGCGCGCGGATTCGTGGAGCAGTACGACGAGAGCTACCGGATCGCCGGACATCCGCGCGTGGCCGAGGCGCTGCGGCACATCCGCGGTCTGCCGACGGGAGCTCCCGCTGCCACGCACCTCTGGCGCACCCACTTCTCGGGCGGTTCCCTGTCCGAGTCGGAACGCGTCGCACTCGGTGCGCTGGGTCAGCAGGTCCCCCGCCGCTGCGATCAGGACCGCACGCACTGGGTCGCCACCTGGGAGGAGATCGAGATCGGGTACCGCCTCCTGCCCGTCGTGCTGGCGCTCCGCGCCACGAATCAGACCGCGGGCCTCACCCCGGGCAGAACCGTGGGCCGCGCCACCTGGACCGGCGCCGACCCCAAGATCAGCGAAGGAGCGGAACGGATCCTGGAGGCCGCCGGATGGCTCACTCGTCGCGGGGCCGAACTCAGCGTGAGCGCACTCGGGGCGCGGGGTTTCCAGCGGGCGCCGGGGCCGTTCGGGATCATCGAGACGTACCACCCGTACGTGACGCGCGGCGTCGAGCTGCTGCGGCAGGGTGCGGGCAACATCCACGTGCGGCGCGGCGACAACATCGCTGCCAGCCAGGACGCGAACAGCGCGGCCTTCGTGCGGGCGAATGATTCGCTGGACCGGTTCTGCGCCGATACGGGGTTCACGTACTCCGTGTTCATCGAGCACGCGGTGGGACGCGGCGAAGCCACGCGTATCCGCTTCGAGCGGTCCGGCGAAGCGACGATCCGCTACTTCGGTGCCGACCTGGAGGATGCGGCCATCGACGGAGCGGTGGCGGAGCAGGCCGAGGGACGGCTCCCGACGAACATGGTCTTTGCCCGGCGCACGGACATCGGTCACCCGGAGAAGTTGATCGCCGCGCTCCGGGAGGCAGGCGTGGATCCGGTCGGCGCCGTGATGATGGTCGGCAACGGGTTCCACGAGATCCGCAACGCGAACTCGGAGCGCATGGTGGACGTGCTCTCCCGGTACGAGCAGGCGGGGATTCTTCTGCTCTTCACCGAGGAGAACGCCCTCTCGGTGGATGACCTGCGCGCGACCGCGTGGAACACCTATCACGCCGGCTTCCGGTACGCTCACGAGCGCTCCGGCCAGAGTCTGCGACCCGCCAATCCGCGTGCGCCCAGTCGCGGCGGACATCTCCTGCGCCGAGCCTGGTTCGAGTGCGCCACGTTGGCCGGCTACGTGAGGCTGGACGCCTACTCCCACCGCTCGCGCACGGTGTACCCCTACCCCACCGAAGACGGGCACAACCCGGCGATCTCCAGCACGCACTTCTGCGTACCCACGGCGATTGCGCGGCGACTGGGACTGGCGGACTAGAGGCAGACCGGTCCGCTCACTCTTCCGCGCGACGGTCGCCGGACAGCGCCAGCCACAGCCCGAGCAGGGTGGTGGCCATGATCACGAACATGATGAAGTAGCCCGTCCCCGCGAACCAGGCGGACGAGTCCAGCGTGATCGGGAATCCGTTCACCAGGACCCGGAAGAAGAACCCCACCACGAAGACCAGCAACCCGAACCGGAGCAGCACGGTCGTCCAGAGGATCCCCGACACAAGGCCCCAGGCGCCGTAGGCAGCCTTCGCACCGTCGGGGCCCTTGGAGTAGGCGAACAGGATGAAGAGCAGCAGGAACACGGCCACCGCGATCGACTGGCGGCGAAACAGCATTCGCAGAAGGAGGAGCACGAGCAGGAAGAACATCGCGTTGAACATGGCGTTGATCATGACGTTGATCAACATCGCCAGGATGGGGCCCACGCCGAGGAGCGTGTTGCCGTCCAACATGGTGGGCATGTCGCTCGGCACCGAGAGCAGCTGGAGGATCCAGACGTCCCCGGCGTCCACCGCCATGAGCGCCAGGAAGAACACGCCACCCATCAGGATATCCCGGCCGACCAGCGAGTCACGCCACTGCCCGGTCAGCACCCGGCTCCACCCCACGATGCGCTTGGGCCACGTCCGTCGGACGTAGGGCTCCAGAGCGAGATAGGTGCCCCAGAACAGCCCCGCGACGAGGACCGCCTGCGCCAGGAAATCGAAGAACATGTTCAGTTCGTCGGACGGGCCCGTGGTGTGATTGGCCATGAGTGTCCACGAGGTCAGGACCAATCCGAACACGAAGAGCGACAGGCGACGCGCGCCTCTCTGATCCCCCCGTCCGGATCTCACGTTGCGCACGGCCAGGGTCACCAGACCTCCGAGGATGGCCAGCAACGCCAGGATGAGGAGCGCCTCGATCGCCAGCTCGGCGCCGTGGCTCTGGGACCGCGGAAGGCGTTCGGGGACGGTCCACGGTCCGACCAGTTCAAAGAACACCGGGACGCCGGCCAGCGACGCACCCTCGACACGGATCTCGGTGTCGGGGTCCTTCGGAAGGGTCCCGGTCCAGGCGCGGCGATCGTCCGCATAGGTCGCCGGCAGCCATCGGGGCTCCGTCGGCTCGAGCTGCTCGGGATCCAAACCGGCCGCCGCGATGAGGTAATCCCAATCCGCGATCGCGCTCGCAACGTTGTCCGCTGTCTCGGACTCCGGCAGGCCCGCGTCCGACTCCAGCGAATCGGGGTCCATCTGGCGAGGGAGACCCTCGAGAAAGACCAGCCGACCACTGGAATCCAGGCGGAGCCGGACCATGCCTCCCACGTCCTGGGGCGGATCGGTGAACGACAGCAACGCGTCCGAACTCCTGGGGATCAGATGCGACGGGCTGCTGCGGTACCAGAAGCGGATGCCGCTGGGCTGGCGATCCCGAAGTCGCTCCCACCGCTGCGGCGTGCTGTCGTTCTTGGCGATCCAGCGCAGCACGTCGCCCGCCCGGCCGAAGCTGTGCATCTCGTCCACGGGCGCTTCCCATCCCACGTGCGCCAGGATCTCCCGGGCGCGATCCACCAGAACGGGCGCCGGCTTGGACAGGGGGTCCCAGTGGT
>BQJX01000488.1 GCA_021604925.1 Gemmatimonadota bacterium | reverse complement strand
CCCTTCTCCGGCTGTTGCTGGTGGCGCGCGTCTACGAGCCTCTGGCCTTCTGGGCCGGCGACCCGCGCACCTACGCCGACATCCTGGACGGGCTGGTCCGGGGGCACGCGGACTCGGCCATGTGGGTCTGGCCACCGGGCTTGCCGGCCGCGGCCCTTCCGTTCCGCTGGGCCGTGGACTCGGCGATCGCGCTGCACGCCGCGTCGTGGCTGGCGGGGGTGGCGCTGCCCGCGCTGCTGGTCGCGTGTGCCCGGCGAACCGCACTGGTGGTTCCCTTCGGTGTGGCCGCCTTCGTGAGCGCGTTCTTCCCGGAGGCGGCCCAGGCCGCGGCGTGGCCGTTGCCCGCCACCGTGGCGGTGCTTGGCAGCGTGGCTGCCGCCGTCTGCCTGGAGCGCGCCGTGCGGACGGGATCGTTGCCCTGGGCCGGGCTCGGCGGCGTGGCCGTCGCCTGGGGAGCGCTGGCCCGGCCCGAGGTGGCCATCTCGGCTCCGCTGTTTGCCCTGGTGGCGCTGATCGGCCGGCGGGCGGCGTGGCGCCCCGTGGCGGCGTACGGCGTGGTCGGGCTGCTGCTGCTGGGCCCCTACGTGGTTGCGTTTCACGGTGCGTCGGGCGTGTGGGGGCTCTCGATCAAGCCGCAGCTGAACGTGCTCAAGGAGCAGGTCTACGCGCGCAGCGACGACTTCGGAAGTCGGCGCGTGGAGTGGGACGCGTTCCTGGATGCGAACCGCAACGACGAGGGGCGGATCGATCCGCGGGCCATCGCGGAACTCGCGGACACGCGCGGCTACTTCTTCGGCAGCGAGTCTCCCGGCCGGACCGCGGCGAACGTGGCCTATGCGTTCCGCCGCAACGCCTGGTGGGTCAACGGGCTCTGGGGCGTGGGACTGCTGGGACTCCTGCTCGGACGCTCCGGCCGCCGGGAGCGTGCCTACGCGTTGGCCACGGCCGCGCCGATCGTGTCGGTGGCCATGCTCTATCCGCCGGTCGAGCGCTACGCCCTGGTTGCCATCCCCGCGCTCGGCCTTGGCGTGGGAATGGCCGTCGACGCGGTCCGCCCGCGGCTCGGGCGCCGGCAGGGCGCGGGCCTGGTGCTGGCGGGCGTGGCCCTGGCGGTGGTGGGCTCCGTGGAGACGTTCGAACTGACCCGCGACTCCCACTGGAAGGGACGCTACGGCGAGTACCTGGTGGCCCGCGCGCGGGGGGACGGTGCCGCCGCGGAAGCCATCGTGCGGGAAGGGATCGAGATGGACCCGCGGGTCGCCGAGGCGCACGAGACGCTGGGGGCGCTGCTCCAGGACCGAGGGGACTGGGCCGCCGCGGAACAGGCCTTCCGGGAAGGCGTGGCCCGCGGGGGCACGCCGGTCTCGCTGGCCGCGTTGTGCGCCCGCAGCGGCCGCACGGACGAGGCGATCTCGCTCATGGAGCCGCTGCGTCGGTCGCCGCCCGAGACCGCGGACTACTGGTCGTTGCGGGGCCACCTGGCCATGTCCGCGCGCGACTTCGCGGACGCCGCCGCGTCGTTTGCGATGTCGGAATCCCTGGGCGGTCCCGCGGACCTGCTGGGCATCAATCGGGCGCGGGCGCTGGTGCCGCTGGGGCGCGTGGACGAGGCGCGGCACCTGCTGCTGCGGGCGCGCGAATCCGCGGATCCCGACGTTCGCGAGGCGGCCGAGAGCGATCTGGAGAGGCTGGAACGGGCGCTGTCGGAGTTGCCGTCGCCGCCGGATGCTCCCTCGTCGCCCTAGGACTCCACCTGAAACACCAGGAAGTACTGATCCGGCAGGAAGTCGTGGCTGGCGGCGAGGGCATAGCCGGCGCGCGCCATCTCATCGATCAGCTGAGCCGGGTCGAGCTTGTGCGGCGGACCCCGTTCCGAGTCCAGACGGAAGTCCACGATGGCGACCGAGCCGTCTGGGCGCAGCGATTCCTTCAGTCGCTCGAAGTACTGCACGCGCGCATCGATGTGATGAACAGTATCGCAGAAGAAGACAATGTCCACGGGCCGCGGCAGATGCGGACTCTCCGGCCCCGCGAGCACGCTCACGAGATTGGTGAGTCCTTCGCGGTGCGCACGGTCGTTCAGGAACGTCACCATGCCCGGTTCGATGTCCGAGCCGAAGACCATACCGCGGGGCGCCGCGCGGGCGAAGCGCACGGGGAAGTACCCGGTGGCCGAGCCGACATCCGCGATCACGAGGTCGTCGCGGGTGACCAGTGCCTTCACCACGCGGTCGGGAAGCTGCCACTCGTCGCGGGCCGGGTCCTCGAACCTGGCCTCCCAGCGCTCGATGTTCTCGAACCGATGGGTGGCCGTGGCGTGGTCGCCGTGCGGGGTGGCGTGGTCGCCGTGCGGAGCGGCGTGGTCGCCGTGCGGGGTGGCGCTGTCGCCGTGCGGGGTGGCGCTGTGGTCACCGTGGGCCGCGGCGCCATGTTCGCCGTGCGGCGGGGCCGCATCCTCATGAGGTGGCTCGGCGTGGATGTGACCCTGAGCCGGGGGAGCGCACATCGCCAGCGCCAGAAACGGGATTGCCAGCAGTCCGCGGCACGGTCGTATCGGGCACTGCCGCATCGGGCCCTGTCGTGCCGGGTCCCTTCTCATCCGACTGCTCCTCCCAGAGGGGTGATCACCGCGGAGTCCGCCGTGGAACGAGCGGCGGAATCCGGGTCCGCAACTGCCCACGCGTCCGGGCGGCGCTCCCGCCGCGTTCCGGACCCCCAGAGTGGCAGCGAACCCCGACCGCTGGCAAGCCCGGTGTGAGTGCCACGGAGTGCGGCCGGGCGGAGTCTCCTCCACCCGGCCTTCGTGTGCGAGTTCGCCCCCTCGATCCGGCAACCCGCCGGCTCAGGCTCGCCCACGCTACCGCAGGAACATCACCTTTCGGGTCTGCACCTCGGCCCCCGATTCGACGCGCACGAAGTACGTGCCCGTGGCCACCGTGCGGCCGAAGCCGTCGCGGCCATCCCAGTGCGTCTGGTTCGGCCCCGCGCTGCGCGGGCCGTCGACCAGCCGGCGGATCTGGCGACCGGCCAGGTCGTACACCGTGGCGCGCACGTGGCCGCCCCGACCCAGCGAGTAGTCGAGGCGCGTGTCCGCGCGGAACGGATTGGGCGCGACCGACTCCAGTTGCAGAAGCCCCGTGGGGTTG
>BQJX01000487.1 GCA_021604925.1 Gemmatimonadota bacterium | reverse complement strand
CCTCGCGGCACGCCGGGACCACGAGCACGTGGGACCAGCGGCCCGGCACCCGTTCGGCCAGACCGATCTCGGGCTCCGCCCATGCCGCCAGATACTTGCGAACCGCTTTCTCGAAGAAGACCATGGCTCAACGTGCCTGGGACTGGCCCCGGGGTCAATCCCCGCCTCCGTGGCCGCGCCGTCCGGCCCGCTGCGTCCGGATGACTGCGAGAGCATTGCGGCGATCTGTACTATCATGCCGCACCATGGGAATTGACGGGTGGATCGCAGTCGCCATTCTGGTCCTGGCCGCCGTGGTCTTTGTGAGGAAATGGGCGCCTCCCGAGGTGGTCGCCCTGGGCATCCCGGTCCTGCTGGCGATCGCGGGGATCTTCCCGGATCCGCTCACGGCGCTCCAGGGGTTCGGCAATCCGGCGGTCATCGCGCTGGGCGCCATCTTTGTGGTGGGTGCCGGCCTGCAGAGCAGCGGCATCGCGGCGCTGTTCGCGCGCATGATCCTGCGCGTCAGCGGACAGAACGAGTGGAAGATCCTCACGCTGCTGATGTCCTGCACCGCCGCCGTTTCCGGGTTCATGAGCAATGCCGCGTCCACGGCCCTCTTTCTCCCGACCGCCGTCACCGTCTCTCGCCGCGCCCTGATCGCACCTTCCCGACTGCTGCTGCCCATGGCCTCGGCCGCGGTGCTCGGCGGCACGCTGACCGTGGTGGGAACGCCGCCCAATCTGCTCATTTCGCAGTTCCTGGAAGGGCGCACCGGCACGCCGTTCTCCATCTTCCGTTTCACCATGATCGGCATCCCGCTCGTCGTTGCGGGGATCCTGTACACGCTCACGATCGGCCGCAAACTGCTGCCCAAGCGCAGCCACGAAGAGCGAATGCGCGACGCCGACCTGCCCGAGGATCTCGCGGTGAACTACGGCTTCACCCGGAACCTCAGTCGGATGCGAATCCCGCCGGAGTCCACCGTGGCCGGGCAGACCATTGCCGAATCCGGGATCCGCAGCCGACACGGACTGCTGGTCGTCCTGGTTCATCGCCGGAAGGGATTGGTGTCCCGCTATCTCGATCCCAAACCGGACCTGGTCCTGCAGCCCGGCGACTTCCTCTACATCGAGGGGGACGACGAGTCCGCGTGGCGGTTTGCCGAAGAGGAAGGCCTCCAGTTCGGGTTGGCCGGGCCGGGCGCGATCGAGCGGATCCTGGGACGCGGTCACACGCTGGCCGAGGTGTCCATTGCGCCCCGCTCCCCCGCGGTGGGCAAGACGCTGGCCGAGCTCCGCTTCCGCGATCACCACGGCCTGAACGTGGTGTCGTTCTGGCGGCAGGGGAAGTCCATTCCGGACTCCGCGAACACGACGCTGGAAGTCGGCGACACGTTGCTGGTCTCCGGCCCCACCACCCACGTGGTGCGGTTGCAGTCCGATTCGGACTACATCGTGCTGACCGACCAGTCCGAAGCCATCGACGTGGGTCGCGCGCCCCGCGCGCTGTCGATCCTGTTGGTCGCGGTCCTGCCGCCCATCCTGGGGATCGCGCCGCTGGCGATCAGCGCGCTGGCGGCGGCCATCCTCATGATCGGGAGCGGGTGCCTTTCGATCGAGGAGGCCCGCCGGTCCATCGAATGGAAGGTGGTCCTGCTGATCGCCGGTACGCTGCCGCTGGGACTCGCGCTGGAGACCACGGGCGTGGCGGCACTGGCGGCGCACGCGCTGCTGGGAGCCACGCTTCCCCTGGGAGCGCCGGCCGTGATTGGAAGTCTCTTCTTCCTGGCCGCCGTCATCTCCGTCACGAGTTCCAACAGCGCGGCCGCCGTGATCATCGCGCCGATCGCCGCCGAGGTGGCCACGCGCGGGGCGCTGGGTCTGGAGACGGCACTGCTCGCGGTCGCCTACGGTTGCAGCTGCGCGTTCATTCTGCCGATGGCGCAGTGGAACCTCATGGTCATGGCCCCGGGCGGCTACCAGGCGCGGGACTTCTTCCGGTTCGGCATCGGATTGAGCCTGGTGATGGGAGCCACGGTGGTCGGGCTTCTGTCGATTCGGCCGGGCTGATTCCCGGCGCTCCGGACTCTCGCGACGTCCGTGAGATGCGCCCTATCTGCTACAATCAAGCGGATGCGAGCTACCTGCCACCTTCTGTTGCCACTCTCCCTGCTGGTCGCCGGCTCCGGCGCGACCGCGCAGGCCGCCACCCCCTGGCCGACCGGCCCGGGCACGGAGATCGGTCTGGTAGGAACCCCCGATCATCTTCCCCCCTTGTACCAGCCCAGCGGGGTCGTGTGGCATCCCGGTCGGGCGCGGCTTCTGGTGGTGGACGACGGCGGACTGGTTTCCGAGATGACGGCGGCGGGCGACAGCGTGGTCACGTGGACCGTCGGCGGCGACCTGGAGGGGATTGCCCTCCCGGACCGCTTCGGCGACATCGCCTACCTCGGCCTGGAGAGTCCGGACAGCGTGCTGGAGTTCGATCTCTCGACCGGGGCTCTGACCGGCAACAGCTGGGACCTCACGCCGTGGATGACGGGCCCGTTCAACCGCGGCCTGGAAGCGCTTACCGTTGCCAACGGTCTTGTCTATGCGGGGCTCCAGGCGACCGGCGAGATCTTCGTTTTTGAACTGCTCGCCGGTGACTCCGTGGTGCACCACTCCACGATCCCGTCGCCGCTGGGCTTCGACGATGTGGCCGGACTCGACTTCGACTCCCAGACTTCCACGCTCTTCGCGCTGTACGATACGGAGAATCTTCTGTTTGAGATGTCCGTCAACGGGTTCGTCTACCGTGACTACGTGGCCATCGGCAACGACCAGGAGGGATTCGCGCTGGTCGGAGGCGGTGCGCCCGGCGTGACCGCGGTGTACATCGCCGAGGATTCGTCCGAGCTGTGGCGTTACGAAGGGTACCCCATCACCTGGGCCACCGACGTCGGACCGGGCGGGGATCGTGGGCTCGGCCCGATCGCAAGCGCCCGCGCCTACCCGAACCCGTTCCGGGAGCGTGTGCAACTTCGCGCTCCCGCGCCGGCGGCTGGCGCTGTTCGCTGGACCGTGCACGACGCCACGGGGCGGACGCTGCGCCGACTCGACGCGCCGAGCGCTGCCGGCGCGGTCAGCGCCGCCACCTGGAACGGTCGGGACGACCGGGGTCAGCCGGC
>BQJX01000486.1 GCA_021604925.1 Gemmatimonadota bacterium | reverse complement strand
GGAGATCCGGGTTCGCGGCACGCCGCTCGGCGTGGGGACCGCTTGGGAGTCCGTGACCGCCCCGGACGGGGCCTTTGCATTCGACGCCATCCCGGGGCGCTACGTCATCGAGATGGAGGCGATCGGGGAGCCCGGCATCGTGCCGGTGAGATGGGAAGGCGTGGAACTGCCGTGTGGCCTGGCCTCGGTGCTGGCGGTTCGCTCCGCAGCGTCCGCGGTGATGCCGCCCCCGCCGCCGCGCGCGCTGTCCGCGTTTCCCAACCCGTGGACGTCGGCGACGCGACTCGATCTGGATCTACCCGCCACCGTCTCCACCGCGGTCGTGGCGGTGTACGACATTGCGGGTCGGCGCGTGCGGGAACTGCATCGGGGATCGCTTCCCGGGGGCGGCTCGCGGTTGGATTGGAACGGTCGCGACGACCGGGGCCGGTCCGTAGGAGCCGGCGTGTACTTCGTTCGAGTCAACACTCCCGCTGACCAGTTCACTACCAAACTCGTACGGGTCGGTTCCTGAGCCGGGCGTAAAGGAGAGAGCAGCATGGTTCCACGTCCGCACGTCTTCCTGATCTGCGTGGACGCACTGCGCGCGGACTGCTTCGATCCCGACGCCATGGTCTGGTCCGAGGGCGGCTCACCCGCGACGCCCGCCCTGGACGAACTGGCGGCCGGCTCGATGGTCTGGACGCGAGCGTTCTCATCGTCGTCCTGGACGAAGCCGTCCGTGCCTTCGATGCTCACTTCACTCCACCCGTCGGAGCACGGGGTGCTGGAGGTGGAGCGCCGCGCCGGCCAGGGTGCGTCCGCGGCGGCCCTCCCCGACGGTGTGGCCACGCTGGCCGAGCTTCTCCGCGACCAGGGCTACCGAACCACCGGGATCGCGCACAACGCGCAGCTTGATCCCACGCTCGGCTTTGATCGTGGGTACGACTCCTACACGTGCGAGGGCGGGACCGGCGACGAGATCATAGCGCGCCTGCTGACCCTGCGTCCCTGGGCGACCGGGCCCTCGTTCAACCACCTGCACCTGATCGATCCGCACTGGCCGTTCTCCCGCTCGGTCCAGGAGAGGGCGGAGGCCGACTCCGGCGGGCGGTTTCCGTTCCACCGGATGCGCGCGCCGGCCTGGAAGGAGCTCAAGGCGGATCTCAAGCACGGCCGGGTGACGCTTGCGGAGGACGAGAGCCGGTTCCTTCGGCACGTCTATCGGCTGGCAGTGGAGGATGTGGATCGTGCGCTGCGACGGCTGTTCGTGGAACTCTCGGCCACCGGAATTCTGGAGCAAAGCGTGATCGTGTTCACGTCCGATCACGGCGAGGAGATGCTGGACCACGGCTTGGTCGGGCACGGTCAGTCGCTGTGGGACGAGTTGATCCGGATCCCGTTGTTCCTCAGGGTGGGGAACGCCACCGGCGTGACCTGGCCCGGACCCCGGCGAGTCGACAACGAGCTGGCCAGCCACGTGGACTTGCTGCCCACGCTGGCGGCGGTCGGCGGGTGGAAGCCCACCCACCGCGTCGCCGGGCGAGACCTGCTGGCAGAGCCTTCGCCGCCCTTCGTGTTCGCGGAAGTGAAGCACAAGCGCCGCTACCGCCAGGCGGTGACCGACGGGCGCTGGAAGCTCGTTCGAACCTACATCTTCGAGCGCGAACTGGACGACCAGGGCCGATCGGCCGCGGACACGAACAACCTGGAGGAGCTCTTCGCCGATCGCCCGCGTCGAGTCGAGCGCGAGCTCTACTCGCTGGAGCGCGATCCCGGGGAGCGACGCGATCTCGCCCGGGTTGAGCCGGAGGCGATGAAGCGACTCGAGGCCGCTCTGGATCGTTGGTGGGAGGGCCGATCGCCGCGCGGGCAACACACCCGCGCGCTCGAAGAGGAACTCATCCGGAGGTTGGAAGCGCTCGGCTACCTCTAGCGCCTAGGGGTAGGTGACCAGGCCACTCACCGAAATCAGCCCGTCGCCCATCTTGCCTTCCCAAAAGGAGCCCTCTTCGCCGAAGAGAGGCGTCGCGGTGTCCTCGATCGCCTCCTCCAGGGAGGAAAGGGTCATGGACGGGTTCACCTCCAGGCGCAACGCGGCGGATCCGGAGACCAGCGGCGCCGCCATGGATGTGCCACTCCAGATTGCGTAGCCGCCGTCCAGGAACGTAGAGAGAAGATCGACGCCGGGAGCGGTGATGTTCACGTGGGAGCCGAAGTTGGAAAACGAAGCCCTCGAATCGAGACTGTCGGATGCGGCGACCGAGATCACGTCGCTCATTCGCGCGGGGAAGTGATCGCGATCGTTCACTCCCTGGTTTCCGGCCGAGTTGACCACAATGACACCGGCGTCCAGGGCTTCGTCGATGGCGTCCTTGACGACCCGCGAATCCGCGTACATGCCCAGGCTCAAGTTGATGATGTCCGCGCCACTGTTCATCGCCCAGCGAATGCCGAATGCCAAACCGACCGAAGTACCCACTCCTTCGCTGTTCAGAACCCGAACGGGCAGGAGTGTCACGTCCGGCGCCACTGCCAGAACCAGACCGGCCACGTGAGTGCCGTGTCCGGCGCCTTCGTCGAACAGTCCGTCGCCGTCCTCGTCGAGCAGGCTGCGTTCGTCCGCGGCGTCGGCATCGTTGTCCACAAAGTCCCATCCACCGGCTGACACGGAAGCCGTCAGGTCCGGGTGGGTGGAATCGATGCCGGTATCCAGGACGGCAACGGTGACTCCGACTCCGGTAGCGGTCTGTTGGGCCAGCGGTGCGCCGATCCGGTCCAGCGCGCCCTGGTCCGCCACGTCCCCGAACACATGATCCGCTTCGTAGAAGGGAATCGTGCCGCGTGTGCCTTCGGGGGTTTCGGAAAGGTAGTTGGGTTCCGCCCAGTCGCATTCGCCCGACTCGATCATCGCGGGAGCAAGATCACGAGGTTCCGTTCCTGCGGGAAGCTGCGCGAGAAAGGACACGCCCGGCTCGATGGTCTCCAGGGTGGTCGTGCCCCACGACTGGTTGAATGTGGTCTCGTCGTCGTCGAGTCCCAGGGTGATCACCGCCTGGCCCGGAACCGCGGGGGCGTCGAACGGGTCGCGAATGAGGACGACCGTGCGATCATTCGGTCGAAAGGGAATTCCGGACGGGATCTGGGCGCCGCCGTCCGTGGGGGTCCGCGCGGGGTCG
>BQJX01000485.1 GCA_021604925.1 Gemmatimonadota bacterium | reverse complement strand
CGGCCGGTGCCGTCGCGGCCGGAACCGTTCCGGCCGGTGCCGTCGCGGCCGGAACCGTTCCGGCCGGTGCCGTGGCGGCCGGTGCCGTGGCGGTCGGAGCCGTGGCGGTCGGAGCCGTGGCGGTCGCCGAGCCCGTCGGGGTCGGTGCCAACGACAGCTCGGCCGAGGGTTCGGCGGCGCTGTCCTCGGACTCGGACGCGGACGCCGTGGACGCCTGTCCCAGTCGCACCAGCTGCGGCTGCTCGTTCAGGACGCCGTGGGTCTCCAGCGCTTCCTCCAGGTTGACGTGCAGCGGGGTCTTCTCCGTGAGGCGACCGGCCAGTGCCCTCACTCCCATGCCGCGCTTGGGATGGATCACTTCCAGGGTCCCGCCGGCGGGTCGGTACTCGTCCACGAAGGCCAGAATCTCGTCGGCGGCGGTGGCGTCCACCCGCTGCGCCTTGGTCACGTTCAGCAGGATGGTTCCCGCGCCGCTGTTGCGGGCCGCACTCAGGGCCGGGCGCAGGTGCTGGAGCGCCTCCCCGGAGAGCTCGTCGAGCAGGAGCGTCAGGACGGGAACGCTGCCGAACAGCTCCAGCGAGTAGTGCATCGGGAATCCGCCGAGCAGCGTCATGGACTTCTTCAGCAGGTTCTCGGTCTCGAACGGCTTGAGCATGTACTCGTCCACGCCGACTTCACGCGCCCGGGTCAACGACTCGGGATCGTTGCGCGACGTGACCATCATGATCGGGATCAGGGCGGTCTTCGGATCACTCTTCAGCTCGCGGGCGACCTCCAGCCCGTCCATGTCGGGCATGGACACATCCATGAGGATGAGCTCCGGCAGCCACGAACGCGACGTAGCCAGCGCCTGAGCGCCGTCTCCCGCGATCTGCACCGAGTGGCCCTGGGCCTCGAAGATGCTGGCCAACATCTGCGAAATGAACCGAACGTCGTCAACAATGAGAACCCGCGCCATTTCCACTCCCGGCGGCTCTGGGTGAGCGAGCCCCGCCTTTCGCGAATATCGGCCGGGTCGGGGAGGAACTTGATCGCCGTCGGAACGGGTTCCGGGCCGCGAGCACGCAAGAAGCGCTAAAGCGGGCTGCCGGCTCCGGATCCCAGCATCGCCTCGCGCACGATGGGCACCGGCGCCATCCCCCAGTAGAGGAAGTCATCATGGAAGTCGCGGAGCGAGAAGTCGTCTCCGCGGGCCTTGCGAACGTCTTCGCGGAGCTTCAGCAGCATCAGCTTGCCGAGGGTGTAGTTGAGGTACCCGGGATCAAAGGTTCCCCGCTCGGCTTCGGTTCTGGCCGCCTGTTCCGAAAGCAGCGCATCCTCGCGGAACATCCACACCGCCTCATCCACGGAGAGGCCGCCGGTGTGCAGGCCGATCGAGACCAGCAGCCGGACGTTGCGAAGCAGGGCGTCGCCGAGTTGGATCATGCGAAGCTCCGGATCGTCGCCCCGAAATCCTTCTTCCACCATGAGCTGTTCGGAGTAGTGCGCCCAGGCCTCCGCCGACGAGTACGCGTGACTGATGCGAACGGCGCGCGAGGGATTGCGGCGGATGTGCAACCCGTGGAGAAAGTGTCCGGGCCACGCTTCGTGCACGGACGTGTTGGCCAGTCCGGCCCGGCTGAACTCGGTGAGCCACTCCTCGGTCCGCTGCTCGTCCCAGTCCGCCGCCGGCGGCGTGACGTAGTAGATGCCGGGGTATTCCTGCTCGGCCAGGCAGGGCGTGCCGTTCATCATGGCGAAGGACCAGCTCAGGTACGGCGGCGTCTTTTCCACCCGACACTCGGTGTCGGTGGGAATCGACACGATGTCCCGCTGCACCAGGAACTCCCGGAGTTCGCCCATGAGTTCGCGGGTGAAGGGAAGGACCTCCGCGGCCCCGGGGTGATCGGACTTGATCCGGTGCATGATCTCGGCGGGCGTGGACGCCGCATCGATCCGGGCGGCCGTCTCGCGCAGCAGGTCGCGGTTGCGCTCCAGATCCGCGCGACCCAGCTCCAGGATCCGCGACAGGGGAACGTGGACCCCCTCTTCGCGGCGCAACATCCCGGTCAGCAACTCCGCGCCGATGGCATACGTGCCCGGCTTGGCCAGCCGGCGCTTTTCCACCAGGAACTCCGCGAAGCGACGGGCCTCCTGGGCGGCGCCGTTCCGGGCCTGCACGAGCGCGCGACGCAGAACGGCATCGCCCTCGTCCGCGCCCTCCAGCGCTGCCGCCAGGTCCTCGTCCACGAACGTGGCCCAGCTCTCGAACGCGCGAATCGCCGTGTCGAGCACCGTGGGGTCCAGCGGACCGTCGAGGTTCTCGCGGGCCGCGTCGAGAAGGCGCGGAACCCCCTCCAGATGTCGACACAGGCCCGATGCGCGGTCGCGCAGCGGCGCGTAGTCCCGCACGAGGTAGCCCGTGACCCCCAACTCGTCCAGGTACCGAAGCGGGTCGCGATGCCAGATCCGCTTCGCCACGATCTCGAAACGCTCGCGACCGCACTCGTGGCGCAACACGTGCAGGTCCACGCGCTCGGCCGGCGACAGGCCATCCTCCTGGATGCGATCGAGTCTCGCCGCGAACCGATCGAGCTCTTCCACCCGGCGACGCAGACCGGACTCGCCCAGGTCGGGCAGGCGTCCGTCCCACGCGGGGAGCCCGAAATACCGGGCCGCCGACGGGTTCGCGTCGAAGAGGGCCTCGAGGAATTCGTCGGTGAGCGTGCTCAGGCGGCTGGCCAGCGTGGTGGTTTCGGACATGGTTTTCTCCCGGTGCCTGGAGTCGGGCAGCATTGTAGCAGGCGGGCCGGGAATTGGACGGGGGGAATGTCAGGTGGCGGTGAGGATCTCTTCCAGCCAGCCATCGTTCTGCTCGCTCTCCGCCGACGGTCGTCGTCCCACCTCGCCGGTAAAGATGGCCACCAGGCCCGGATCCCACAGCAGCCCGGCTCCGCGCTCGAGCCGGCGGAGCGCCTCGTCCGGAGTCACCACGGCGCCCGGGCTGAACATCATGTGGTCGTACGCGTTGGCCACCGCCACGATGCGCGCGTACAGCTGAATCCCGTCGCCCTTGAGCCCGTACGGGAAACCGAGCCCGTCCCACCGCTCGTGGTGTTGCTCCACGGCCTGGATCACGCTGGCGGCCGGCTTCGCGCGGGAGAGAATTCGCGAGCCGATCAC
>BQJX01000484.1 GCA_021604925.1 Gemmatimonadota bacterium | reverse complement strand
GCCTCGATGATCCCGTGTCCGCGTGAGATCACGGCCAGGGTTCGCAACGCGGTGAACAGCGGCCACAGGCAGAACAGGCGGATCCGCGGTTCCCGCCGCGGCAGCAGGAGCGTGTAGCGCAGCGCGTCCTCCAGGTCCTGGACCGCCCGGGGAACCAGCTCGTTCACGGCCTCCAGCACCGCGGGACGCGCCGATGGCTCCAGGAGGCGATCCGGGTCCACCCCGTGCCTCGCCAGCAACTCGGACGGCAGGAAGATCCGCCCCTCGCCGCGGTCCGGGACAATGCCCTTCAGGATGTTGGTCAGCTGCAGCCCGCGCCCGAAGTTCGTGCCCAGCGCCATCAGGTGGCGCTCGGATCGGTGGTCCAGGTGCTGCGTGTGGACCGCGAACAACCGCGTCAGCATGATGCCGATGGTGCCCGCCACGTAGTAGCAGTACTCGTCCAGGTCCTGCCAGGTCTCCAGTTGCAGCAGTCCGTCCTCCCGCCGACTCCCCGAGATTCGCTGCATCCCGCTGGCGGTCTCCGCCACGTGTGCGGCCACGATCTCCCGCGTGACGGCGGGGAGCGCTTCGAACGCGGAGAACACCGTCTCTCCCGCGTCGAGCAGCGCACCTTCATCGGCGGAGGTGGTCTCCGCCAGGAGGGCGCGCGCCGAGGTGGGCAGCTGAAGCGGTGCGTTCCCGTCGAGCCGATCGAGGAACGCGTCGAACAGGGCGGACCGATCCTCCAGGCACAGCCCGGGCGCGTCCTCGATGGTGTCCACGAGGCGGAAGAGCAGGTAGGCCACCGTGATGGACGGGCGCAGTTCGCCGGGAAGGATGCGGATGTTCAGCGCGAACGTGCGGGAGACCCGGGGGAGCAGCTCGTAGCAGGTTTGCAGATCGATCGACATGGCAGGCCCCCGGACGCGAACGCGCCCTCTCGATGCGGGATCGTAGAGGGCGCGGTCGGGGGATGCAACCGGCATCGGGCAAGCGACTTGCCCGCGCCGGGGGTTGCTCTAGCGGTACAGGGCCTTGATATCGCCCCAGCTCGCTTCTTCCTGGTCCAGCGGACCTTCGACGAACATGGCGCCGTTGATCTCGCCGCAGTAGCCGGCCGGCGAGAAGCCCGTGATCGTGGCTCCCAATGCCCATCCGGTGGGATCCTGCAGGGCCGGATACGCGTTCCCGCCGGTGAAGGTGACCTCGGCGGCGTAGGAGCCCGAGCCGGTGGCGGTGTTGTACGTGACCGTGCACGACTCGAAGAAGCCCTCCAGGTACACACCATGGCCGTCCGTGAACGTGGACGGCACGGTGGCGCTGGTGGGGTACACCCCGTAGTCGTGGTTCGACGGCAGGGTATCCACGTGGATGCTGAACTCGCCACCCATGTAGTCCGTGATGTACGTGGTTCCGATGACCGTGGCGCCCAACGAGATCAGGCCACGGGCGTGCCACGTGTACGAGAAGGCGAACGGACTCCAGAAGAGCGGCTGTCGGATCTGATTGATGATCCCGACGGCCTGCAGCTCTTTCGTGGGTTCGGTCTGGGGGAATGCACCGTCCACAAAGGAATGCCCCGACAGGAAGATCTTGGACTCGGCTGCGTGCGCGGAACTCGCACCGAACACACAGAGCAAAGCCGCTAGCACCAAGGGTTTCATGACGATGAGTGCCTTTCTGACTCGCAAATGACAGCGATGCTGGTCAAGAAACACAGCGAAAAATAAGAAGTGAAGACCTCAACTATGACAACAAACGCCCCGACCCGCACCTCGGCAAGCCGACATGCCCCCAAAAGACATGCCCCTGAAAGCCGGCATGTCCCCCAGAAAGAACGTGGGGACGGATCCTCTGTATCGGGGGGGTATGTTCTGATCCCGCCCGGCGATGCCACCCGTGGGTGAGGCACCTTGGGCGAAATGGGACACCGGATGCGAGCCCTTTTTGAGCGGCTCGTGCGAAGGCTAGGATCAGCCCTGCGACCAGCCCCCATTATCCTCCTTGGAAGCTCGTGCGTCCAGTCCGGAGCGAAAAACCCGCCCGTACCCAATCCCGGGGGCATGCGATACTGTCCCCCAGGAAGGGCCCGACCGGGGCCCGGGGAGGCCACTGAGTGCGTCGAAACGCTGGAACCCGCGGCATGGCCTTGCTGGGGCCCTCACTGGTGCTGGGGGCCGGGCTGGCCGTGTGGACGCCCTCCGCCGCGCTGGGGGACATCGGCGGGCAGCCGTCCCGGGTTCATGCCCTGGAGGGAGTCCGGATCGTGACCGGCCCCGCCTCGGAGCCCATTTCGGGCACCGTGGTGATTCGGGACGGGAAGGTGGCCATGGTGGGATCCGGCGCCGAGATCCCGCCGGACGCGGTCCGCCACGACCTGACCGGCCGCTGGCTCTACGCCGGCTGGGTGGAACCGTACCTGGTGCTGCCCGCCGGCGACTCCGACCCCGCCGCGGCCGCCGGTGTGGGCCATCCCAATCCCCGAGTCCGCTCTCAGGTCCGGGCGGTCGATTCCCTGCCGCTGGATCCTGGTCGACTTGAGGAACTCCGCGAGGCCGGATTCACGGCCGCGCAGATCGTTCCGGCGGACGGGGTCTTCCGCGGAGTCTCTTCGGTGGCGGCGCTGGGAGACGGCCCTCCCTCGCCGCAGGTGCTGCGCCCGCAGCACGCCCAGGTACTGGTCCTGAACTGGGGCCGGTGGAACTCGCTGCAGTACCCCACTTCGCTCATGGGCGCGGTGGCGCTGGCCCGGCAGACTCTCTACGACGCGCGCTGGCACCAGGAGGCGTGGGAGCGATGGGAGCGCGATCCCGCCGCCACGGACCGGCCCGGCGAGAGCGCATCGTTGCGCGCGCTGCGGCCGCTGCTTGCCAGGACGATGCCGGTGGTCCTGGAGTCGGCGTCGTTCGAGATGCTGCCCCGCGTCCTGAACCTGGCGCGCGAGTTCGGCGTGCATCCGATCGTCGTGTCGAAGCGCTCCGATCACCACCGGATCATCGAGCGATTGGCCCCCTGGCTGGAGGAGGCGAACGGAACGCTCATCGCATCGGTGGACTACCCGGACGCGCCGGAGTGGCTCGGGCGGGACGGACGTTCCGATGTGCCCCTGGAGCGGCTGGTGGAGTGGGAGCGGGCTCCCGCCGACCTGGCGTTGCTGGAGGCCGCGGGCGTGGACTTTGCGG
>BQJX01000483.1 GCA_021604925.1 Gemmatimonadota bacterium | reverse complement strand
GACGCACCGCGATCGCGCCGGCATCAGTCCGTTCGATTCCTCGGTGCAAGGCGGGGATGCCGTCTGGGAAGGGCTGCGACTCTACCGGGGACGCATCTTCCGGTTGCATGAGCATCTGGATCGTCTGCGCCACTCCGCCCTGGCTCTCGCGTTCCAGGACATCCCTTCGCGAGAGTCCCTGGTGGAGGAGATCCGCCGGACGCTGGACGCGAACCACATGCACGACGACGTGCACGTGCGACTCACGCTGACCCGCGGGGTCAAGGTGACGTCCGGGATGGACCCGCGTCTCAACCAGGCCGGCCCCACGCTGATCGTGCTGGCCGAGTTCAAGTCGCCGGTGTACTCGAATCAGGGGCTCACCCTGATCACGAGCAGCGTTCGGCGTCCTCCGCCCGATTGCCTGGACCCCAAGATCCACCACGCCAATCTCATCCCGTCGATCCTGGCCAAGATCGAAGCCAACGCCGCGGGCGCCGACGACGCACTGATGCTGGACCCCCGCGGGTTCGTCGCGGAGACGAACGCGACCCATGTGTTCCTGGTGGAGAAAGAGCGCGTGCGCACGAGCCGACTCGTCGCGTGTCCCGAGGGCATCACGCGCGCCGCCGTTCTGGAACTGTGCAGCGGAAACGGCATCGCCACCGAGGTGACCGACCTTACGCTGACCGAGGTCTACCGCGCCGACGAGATGTTCTGCACCGGCACCATGGGCGAGCTGGCTTCCGTGACCCGCGTGGACGGTCGCGTCATCGGCGCCGGCGCCCCCGGACCGATGACGCAGCGGCTCTCGCAGCTGTTCCGCGCCCTTACGGACACCACCGGCGTACGCGTGGTGGACGACCCCGGAGCGCGCGCGGACTAGCGCGGCGCCACCCCGCTGAACGGCACGCCCGCCAGGTCCGACAACTCCCGGTGCCAGGTGGCGATGTCTTCCAATGCAAACTGGTTCAAGTGGGAATGGCCGCAGGCGCGCGCCATGACCTGCATCAGCTCCACGCAGGCTCCCAGGAAGCGCGCCAGCCTCTGCGCGGACTCGTCCACGTTCAGCAGCTTGCGCAGCTCCGGCTTCTGGGTGGCGATTCCGGCCGGGCAGTTGTTCGTGTTGCAGATGCGAGCGCCGACGCACCCGACGGCCTGCATGGCGCTGTTGGCCAGCGCCACGCCGTCCGCTCCCAACGCCATGGCCTTCACGAAGTCCGGGGGCACTCGCAGGCCGCCCGTGGCGATCAACGTGACCCGCCCGCTCGCGCCGCGGCGATCCAGATAGGCCCGCGCCCGCGCCAGCGCCGGGATCGTGGGAACGCTGATGTGGTTCCGGAACAGCAGGGGCGCCGCGCCCGTGCCCCCGCCCCGTCCATCCAGGATGATGTAGTCCGCTCCTGCTTCCAGCGCGAACTCGATGTCCTGCTCGATCCGGTTGGCGCTCAGTTTGAACCCGATGGGAACGCCGCCCGAGATCTCCCGCACCCGATCCGCAAACCTGGCAAAGTCCGCCGGGGTGGTAAGGTCCGCAAACGTGGGCGGCGAGATGGCCGGCTGTCCCTCGGGAATCCCGCGCACCTGCGAGATCTTGCCGATGTTCTTCGCGCCGGGAAGGTGGCCACCGGTTCCGGTCTTGGCGCCCTGCCCGCCCTTGAAGTGGAACGCCTGCACGCGGGTCAGCAGTTCCTCGCGGTAGCCGAACTTCGCGCTGGCCAGCTCGTAGAAGTAGCGTCGGTTCGCGGCCTGTTCCTCGGGCAGCATGCCGCCTTCGCCCGAGCAGATGCCGGTTCCGGCCAGCTCCGCCCCTTTCGCCAGGGCCGTCTTCGCCTCTTCCGAGAGAGCGCCGAAGCTCATGTCCGAAACGAAAAGCGGGATGTCGAGTTCGAGCGGCTTCTTCGCCTCGGGCCCGATCACGAGCTTCGTTCCCACGACGGCGTCGTCCATCAGCGGCTTCTTGTGCAGCTGTCCCACCATGATCTGGATGTCGTCCCAGCGCGGCAATTCCGGCCCCGGAACCCCCATGGCCCCCATCGGACCGTGGTGGCCGAACTTGGAAAGTCCCTCGCGGGCCAGCTGATGGATGTACGCCACCGTCGGTTCTTCGGGCGTGGGTTGAGCCTCGGGAGGTCCGCCCTGGGTGGCGGACACGCCGGGCCCCTCCTTGCCGACCTGTTCATTCGTGAACTTCTTGTGGGTACCGTCGCAGAAGGGCGCGTTGCCCGTGTGCTTGCAGTGGCACAGGTAGGCCTCGCCATCCTCTTCGGCCTGGAACTGCTTGGGCGAGAAGGAGGATCCCTTGTGCGAGCCGTCGCAGAATGGCTGGGAGGACGACCTCCCGCAGGTGCAGAAGTAGTAGTCCGTCCCCTTCTGGAGGGACGCGGGGTGCGGTCGGTTGTCGGCAATCAGCGGGTTGCCCATGGGATCCTCCGGTTTCGCGGCGCGGGATTGGGAGTCGGAACCTAACACAAGCGCCCGTTTCGAACGACCCGGCGGCAGGGCGGGCGCCGATCTCCGTGTGCTAGACTGGAGAGGCCTTCTCACCGTGGTAGACATCATGACGCGTTCCCGGCTGCGCCTCGCCGCCCCCACCCTCGCTCTGCTGGTTTCGGCCTCGCCGACGAGCGCCGCGGTCTGGTCCGTGTTGCCGGACGGAAGCGGTGACCTTCCGACCGTGGCCGCCGCGTTGACCGTGGCCCAGCCGGGCGACGTGGTGGAGTTGGGCGCGGGCGTGTACTTCGAGTCCGGCCTGACGCTTCCCGACGGAGTGGTGCTCCGATCCGTCCGTGGGTTCGCGGGCGATGTGATCCTGGATGCGCAGGGGAACGGGCGGGTGATGACAGCCGTCGCCGTGAACGCCGGCACGCTCATCGAAGGGATCACGTTCCGCGGCGGTTCGATCACGCCTCCGTGCGCGGACCCGGGAGCCGGCACCTACTGTCTGGCCGGCGGAGTCCTGCTTCTCGATGCCACCTTGGAGCTTCGTCGGTGCGTCTTTCGGGACAACCGGGTAGCGGACAACGGCGGGGCGGTCTCGAGTGTTCTCTCCGCGCCGCGCTTTGTGGAGTGCGTGTTCGAAGCCAACACCGCCACGCACGGCGGCGCGATCTCGTTCGTCGCCTCCGAGCGACGCGGGGAGGTCCCGACGCTCGACGGATGCTTCTTTCTGGGCAACGTGGCCGCGGCC
>BQJX01000482.1 GCA_021604925.1 Gemmatimonadota bacterium | reverse complement strand
CCGATCGCGGCGGGCTGGCCCCGGCCGGGGTCTACTGGGCCGTCCTGGACGGCAATGGGCAGACGTTCGCGCGAAGAATCGTCCGCCTCCGCTAGGAAGCGCGCGGGCGATCGTGCTAGAATTGTGGGCCTTCCCCCGATCAAATCTCACCACAAGCGTTCAAGGAGTCCACATCCATGCGCCCTGCCGCCCTTCGTATCCTTGCCGTCCTGTCGGTTTCCTTGATCGGATCGGCCGCCCCCGCCCGGGCCGTGCCCTCCGGCGGGCCCCAGGCCCAAGCGTTGATGGACGCGGACTTCCAGTCCGGTCGGATGGACCGGGAAACGCATCTCCTGGAGTCGTTCCGCTACGTGTTCGCTCCCGAGCGGATGGACGCGCGCTACGCTCCGGCCGAGTACACCCCGATCAAGTGCCTGACTCCGCGGATCCAGGAGTACTACGCCCATCGTGACGAACTGACTGCGTCGGCGCGCGCGGAGTTGGACGCGTACCTGACCCCGGAGCGGGGACGGATGCTCGCCACCTACGTGAGCCCGAGCGGCCTCTTCGAGTTCACCTACCTCACCTCCGGTGGCAACGCCGTCTCCTCCACGGATACGAACCCGGCGAACGGCATCCCCGACTACGTGGAGCGATGCGCGGAGTACATGGACCTGTCGTGGGCCACGGAGATCACGGCGATCGGTTTCACCGCCCCCACCCTTCCCGGCGACGGCACCTACGACGTCTCGTTCCAGTCCATGGGCGCCTACGGATTTACCACCATCTCCGGCTCCACGACCGAGATCGTGATCCACAACACGTTCGCCGGCTTTCCCAACAACTCGGACCCGGACGGGAACGTTCTGGGCGCCGCCAAGGTGACCTGCGCCCACGAGTTCAAGCACGCGTCCAACTTCACGAACAACGGCTGGAGCGGCTACGAAGAGCTGGACGCCACGTGGGCGGAGGACATCGTCTTTCCGGCCACGAACGACTACTGGAACTACACCAACAACAACGGCCCCAACATCCTGGGGCAGCCGTGGACTCCGCTGGACAGCGGCGGTGCCGGCAGCTATGAGGATTGTCTCTGGGAGCACTACCTTTCGAACGAGCACGGCAACGCGCTCATCGTGGAGGTGTACAACGAGCTGGCGCTGGGCTTCAACCAGAACAAGTCCTACTCGAACGCCCAGATCACGTTCGGCACCAGCTGGGAGGAGTCGTACCCCGGTTTCCTGGAGTACGCGTGGTTCACGGGATCGCGGGCGGAGCCGCCGTTCGGCTTCCCGGACGCGGTGAGCCTCAAGCGGATGAACTTCCGCTCCGGTGCCACCTCCACCTACCCGGCCAGCGTATCGGACGCGGTGGACCACCTTTCCGGACATCCCCGTCGCTACAACCCGGGAGCAGCCACGGGCTCGCCCCGCATCCAGTTCGACGGACTGGACAGCCACCCGGCCGGTCAGTTCGCGGTCTCCGTGATCATGGAAGAGCCCGATGGGACGTTCACCATCGTGCGTCCGGCACTGGACGCGAACAACGACGTGGACTACGTGGCCCCGATGGCATTCCAGGACCTCCTGTACGTGGGCGTGATCGTGACGAACAGCAAGCGCACCGGCAGCACGGTCGCCTACACGTTGGACGTGCTGGACGAACCGCTTTCGACCGACGTGACCCTCTCCGGCCAGGGGGACTTCGGGCGGCTCACGATGGAAGCCAACAGCCCGAACCCGTTCGTGAACCGGACCAACGTGCGCTTCCACGCGCCGCGGGACGAGCACGCTACCGTTCGCATTCTGGACGTCCAGGGGCGGGTCGTTCGCACGCTGATCGACGGCGCGGTGCGCGCCGGCGCCAACGAACTGTTCTGGGACGGACGCGACGAGGCGGGTCGTCCGCTCGCCACCGGCGTGTACTGGGCTCGGGTCCAGGCCGGCGAGACCAGCGTGGCGCGCAAGGTCACCCTCCTGCGGTAGGGGGACGCGCGCCAGGCCGGTCGCCGAGGCACCGCCCAAGCAGAACGCCCTCCGGAGGAAACCCGGAGGGCGTTTCTTTTTGCGGGTGCCGGTGCGGCCACCGGCCGGCAGGTGTCGGACGCCGGGCGCGGCTCAGCCGACCGGTTCCAGCTCTTCCTCGCCGGTGAGCGCCTCGATCGAGAGCACATCCCGCAGTTCCGGATGGACCCAGTCGCCGTCCTCGCGCACGAGTTCCCCGTCCAGCCACACGTTGCCGCCGCCGTACTTCTTCGTCTGGATGCACACCAGATCCCAATGGATGGCGGATCGGTTTCCGTTGTCGGCCGTGTCGTACGCCTGGCCCAGCGCGGTGTGGAACGAACCGTAGATCTTCTCGTCGAAGAGCGTGTCCTTGATGGCGTCGTGGAGCCCCGGGTTGAGTCCGAACGAGAACTCGCCGATGAAGCGCGAGCCCTGATCCGTATCGAAGATCTTGGTGAGCTTGTCCACGTCGTTCGAGCCTTCGATGTTGACGATGCGCCCCTTCTCGAACGTGAGCCGGATCCAGTCCCAGCTCGTTCCCGAGTAGATGGCACCGGCGTTGTAGGTGATCACGCCGTTCACCGAATCGCGCACCGGGGCCGTGAAGACCTCGCCATCCGGGATGTTCATGTGGCCATCGCACTTGACCACGCCGATATCGCGAATGGAAAACGTGACGTCCGTGTCCTTCGCCGTGAGGCGTACCTGGTCCGTCTTTTCCATCAGGCGCTTCAGCGGATCCATGGCTCGCGAGAAGCGCTCCCAGTCCAGATTGCACACGTTGTAGTAGAGGTCCGCGAACGTGGCCCGGCTCAACCGCGCCTGCTGCGCCATGGAGTGGCTGGGGTAGCGCAGGACGACCCACTTCGTCTTGGGGACGCGGTACTCCAGGTGCACCTTCTGCATGAAGTGCTCGCGTTCCCAGCGCCGGGCCTCTTCGGAGACGTCCGAGGTCTCGAACGGGTTGTCGGTGCCGTTCACGCGGATGTAGCACTGCATCTGATGCATCAGGGTCTCGTGGATCTCACCCCAGCTCTTGACCTGGCTCTCGTTCGCGGCCAGCAGGAAACGGGCGGACATGGCGTCGTCCCCGTAGAGCGGAAACGGCACCCCGCCGGCTTCGGCCACCGCGGCGATCGTCTCGCGGAGGAGACCCACCGTTTCGGAGCCCCGGAAGTCCAGCAGGACG
>BQJX01000481.1 GCA_021604925.1 Gemmatimonadota bacterium | reverse complement strand
GGTGCGCGAGGCCGAGGCCGAGGCGCGGGCGCGCATCGCCGGACTGCGGGAGCGGATCGAGGCGGCGGATCGGTCGGCCCGGGACCAGACGGCGTTCGTGGAGTCGGCGCGCAAGGAGCTGGAGGATTCGTTCCAGGCGCTGGCGTCCGTGGCGTTGCGCGGCAACAACGAGGAGTTCCTGCGCCTGGCGGGTGAACGCTGGAAGGCATCGCGGGAGCAGGCCACCCACGACCTGGACGATCGGCGCAAGAGCATCGAAACGCTGGTCGAGCCGCTGCGCGAGGTGCTGGCCAAGCTGGAGACCCGGACCACGGAGGTGGAGAAGGCCCGCGAAGGCGCGTACCAGGGACTGGAAAAGCAGATGGAGGGCCTGCTGCGCGCCACCGCGAATCTGGAGGAGCGCACCACGTCGCTCACGTCGGCGTTGCGCGGATCCCGCACGCAGGGCCGATGGGGCGAGCTGGCGCTCCGGAACGTGGTGGAACTGGCCGGCATGTCGGAACACGTGGACTTCGTGGAGCAGACGGCCGTGTCCGACGGCCGCCGTCCGGACATGGTGGTGCGCCTGCCCGGGCCGCGCTTCATTGCCGTGGATTCCAAGGTGTCGCTGAACGCGTACCTGGAGGCGGTGGACGCCCCGAACGAGGAGCAGCGACGGAGTGCGCTGGATCGCCACGTGGCGTCGCTGCGAACGCACATCCGAACGCTGGCCGGCCGCGACTACGCGGACTCCGTCGAAGGCGACGTGGACCTGGTGGTGATGTTCCTGCCCGGCGACGCGTTTCTGGGCGCCGCGTTCGAGCGGAGTCCCGAACTCCAGGCCGAGGCGCTGCGCTCGCGCATTCTCGTGGCCACGCCCACCACGCTGGTGGCGTTGCTGCGCACGGTGGCCATCTACTGGCAACAGCGCGCCCTGGCCGAGAACGCCCAGAAGATCGCCGAAGTGGCCCGCGAACTGTACGACCGCGGCGCCCGCTTCGGGGCGCATCTGGACCGGGTGGGCAAGGGACTGGAAGATGCCGTGGGTTCCTTCAACGACGCGGTCGGGTCGTTCGAGCGGAGGTTCCTGCCCATGGCGCGCCAACTGGAGGACATGAAGGTGGGAGAGGGGTCCAAGCGCACCCTGGAGCCGCCGCGTTCCGTGGAAGAGTTCCCGCGTCGCGCCCTCCCGATCCAGGACGAGGACGACGGCCTGGCCACGCTTCCCCTCTTCGAACTGGCCACCCGCCCGGCCGCGGCGAGGCGGAACGCCGACGATCCGGCTCCGGAGCGCGAAGACCACGACGCACCCGAACGGACCTCCGAGTGACGCCGCTCGCCGGCGCACTCCTGGGAGTTCCCGCGCGCCAGTGGACGTCGCTGCTTCCCGGCCTCCTGGCCGCGGTGGCGCTGGGTGCCCTGGGAATCGGGGCGAGCCAGTTCGTGGGCGCGCGGGTGCTGGGGCTGGCCAAGTCGCCGGTGTCGCCCGTCATGGTGGGGATTCTGCTGGGGATGCTGGTGCGCAATCTCCTCGGTGCTCCCGCGTTCGTGCGTCCGGGGCTTCGCTTTGCCGTGACCAAGGTGCTGCGGCTCGGGATCATTCTGCTGGGAATCCGGCTCAGCATGTTCGAGGTGGCCAGGCTCGGCCTGATCAGCATCCCGGTGGTGGTGGTCTGCATCCTCTTCGGGATTCTCTTCAGTTCGTTGCTGAATCGGTGGTTCGCGCTGCCGGCGCGCCTGGGCACATTGATCGGCGTGGGAACCGCGATCTGCGGCGTGTCGGCCATTGCCGCCACCGGTCCGGTGATCGATGCAAAGGAAGAGGAGACGGCGTACGCCATTGCCGTGATCACCGTCTTCGGCTTGCTGGCCATGGTGGCGTATCCGTTTCTCTGTCCCTGGCTCTTCGACGATCCCACGTCCGTGGGGCTCTTCCTGGGGACCGCCGTGCACGACACCTCCCAGGTGAACGGGGCGGCCATCATCTACTCGGATGCCCACGCGGCTCCGCGCGCCCTCGACGTGGCCGTGGTGACCAAGCTGGTCCGGAATCTGTTCATGATCGCGATCATTCCGTGGATGGCGGTTCGCTACCACAAGAGCCAGACCGCGTCCGGGGAACGGTCGCGCGTTGCGCTCGCCAAGCTCTTCCCGCTGTTCGTGATCGGATTCGTGGTCATGGCCGCGTTCCGTTCGCTGGGTGATGCGGGGCTGGCGTCCGGGGGCGCGTTCGGCCTGTGGAGCGCGGAGGCGTGGCACCAGGGGTGCGCCACCGTCCAGAGGATCTCCGGCTACTGCCTCGTGGTGGCGCTGTCCGCGGTGGGATTGAGTACGGACTTCCGCGCGATGCGCTCGCTGAGCGTGAAACCGTTCCTGGTGGGGCTGGGGACGGCGCTGGCGGTGGGAGCGGTCAGCTTTGCCGCGATCACCGTTCTGAATTCGTGGATTCTCCGCTGAGCCGCTGAGCCGCTGAGCCGCTGAGCCGCTGAGCCGCCGCGCCGGTCGCGAGCGGGACTACCGGAGCAGCACGATCTTTCGCGTCCGATCCACGGTCCGGTTCGACGTCTCCGCGCGGAGCCGATAGAAGTAGATCCCCGCGGCGGTGGGACGGCCCTCGTCGTTGCGGCCGTCCCAGGTCACCACGTGCTGTCCGCGGATCCACTCTCCGGGAACGAGGCTTCGCACGCGCCGCCCGGCCACGTCGTGGATCGTGAGCCGCACCTGCGCCCCATCGTCCGGAATCGAGAAGCCGATCCGGGTCTCGCCGCGGAACGGGTTGGGCCGCCCCCGTCCCAGCGAGAACCGCCCCGGAATCCGGTCGCCGATCGGACTGCCGGTCGTGGGTTCGCCCAGGAACGCCATCGCCGCCGCCAGCGCCTGGGTTGCGTCCGCGTTGTTCAGGTGGAACAACGGGAATGTCCACAGCACGGTGCGCGAGGTCCCGTTGTCGCGGTGCCATCCGCAGGGCTCGAGATGGTACGCGGAGTCGGGATCGGCCGAGCCGAATCGGTAGTCCACCGTCGTCCCCGATCGAAGGGCGGTGGCGTACTCCACCCGGATCATGTTTCCGTTCCAGATGGGTCGCAGGCGCGACGCCTCCAGCGAGAGGCTCGGAAACGGGCCCTCGCCGACGCCCTCGGTCCAGAACGCGGGCGCCACGCGATCGATCTGCTCCACGCCGAAGTAGTCATGCAGGAACTCGCCCGCCCCGAAGAC
>BQJX01000480.1 GCA_021604925.1 Gemmatimonadota bacterium | reverse complement strand
CGAGTCTTCCAACTTGCCGGCGGCCAGGAGGTCGCGGAGCCGCACCGCCGCCGCTTCCGTGCGATCGCACACTCGGCGGGGCGTCCCACCCGGGTTCATTCCGAGAATCATGATCGGGCCCCCTCGGATTCCAGGATCTCTCCGACGCGCGTGAGCAGCGCCATCGTCTCCCGGCGCCAGTCGGCTCGGAGGTTGCGGAACGGAACGAGCGCGAGCCGGGACAGCTGCAGCGCCGTGAACACGGGCAGGTCCGGCTGGGGACGCAAGCGAGCCACGAACAGGTCTCTCAGCCGGGCGCCCTCCGCGGGCGAGACGCGGCCGTCCAGTTCCAGCAGGTGAAAGTGCGCCAGCAGGTTTCCCGGGTCCTCGCGGGGGTCGCCGAGGCGCGCCTCGTCCCAGTCGATCAGCGTCCCCTGCCCCGATTCGGGCTGCAGCAGGATCTGGTGATAGTGGAAGTCACCATGGATCAGTCTCGGAGCCAGCACCGCGGACTGGGCCAGAAGCGACCTCAACCCCTCCGCCAATTCTCCGGCCAGGCGGCGGAGCGCCGGGTCTCCCATCCCAGCGAGATCGTTGAGCACGCGCGATGCGCCGTCCCAGGCAAACACGGACTCCAGCCCGGGCGGCGGCGGCACATTCCGGAGTTCGCGGAGCGCCGTGGCCGCGGCAAGGCATCCCTGGTCAAAGAGCGGCGTTCCGAGGCACTCGCCCCACTCCACCCCCTCGACCCACTCCTGAATCAGGATCCGTCGCTGCGATTCGTACCCCAGCGGGACCGGAACCTTCAGAGGGATCAGGGCGGCCGGGAACCGAGACCCACCGGAGGTCCACGCCGAAAGATGCGACAGAACCTGATGAACCGTGGCCCCGGTGGGCTCGGCGTACGCTTGGGCCACGACCGTGCGACGGGCCGCCTGCCCGTCGGCCTGGCGCCGCAACGCGATGTCGACGCGCGCGAGCCCGCGACGCTCGGGCTTGTACTTGATCATGTGCACGGTCGACTTGCGGGCCCGGACCCGCAGGCTGCGCGGCGACCAGTCGTGGACGGACCCGTGGAGGACGTGCTTCAACGCCGCCATGTCGGCCAGCGTCCCCAGACCCGCGACGGAGCGGTCCAGGGGGAACCGGAACAGCGCGGCGTTCCACTCGGGGAGGTGCTCGACCCAGCCCGCGCCCTTTTCGCGGGCACGGTACTTCTCCACGCAGACGAGAGCGTCGTCCTCTTCGAAGATCTTCAGGTAGCCGAGGTCGCACCCGAAGTCGCCGCCGCTTCCCAGGCCCACGAGACAGCTGTCGGGCTTCCAACGAACATAGTCGGCGTGGACGGAAGGGGGCGCCGGTTCGCCGCGTCGCTCGAACGCCTGCCGCACGCTGTCAAAGAGGCCGGAACCACGAAGGCGCTCCTGCATCTCATCCGGCCGCATGGCTCCACCTCCCTTCGGGCACGCCCAGCAGTTCGCGGTAGACCGCACACGACTCCAGCAGCTGCTCGTGGGTGGCGGCAGCGACGATCCGCCCCGAGTCCATGACCGCGATCAGGTCGGCGTCCCGCGCCCGTTCCAGATCGTGAACGATGCAGATGGAGGTTCGTCCGACGGTGAGCTCGTCGATCGTGCTCCACAGGTCCCGACGGACGCGCGCATCGAGATGCGTGTCGGGCTCATCCAGGATCACGATGTCCGCGTCGCGTGCGAACGCGCGCGCCAGCGCCACTCTCTGGCGCTCGCCTCCGGAAAGACCGGCTCCGTTCTCCTGCAGGACGGTGTCGTAGCCGTCCGGGAGGGCCTGCACGGCCTCGTGCAGGTTCGCCCGACGGGCGGCCAGGAACACGTCCTCGTCGTGCACATCCTCCCGGCCGTACGTGATGTTCTCCCGGATCGAGATGCCCAGCAGCAGCGTCTCCTGCAGCACGAACGCGATTCGCTCGCGGAGGCACGCGAGCTGGTACGAGGCCAGCGGCTCCCCATCGATCCGGATCTGTCCCGACGCCGGCTCGTGCAGACGCGGCAGCAGGCGAACCAGCGTGGTCTTGCCCGCGCCCGACCGCCCGACCAGGGCCACTTTCTGTCCGGAAACGATCTCCAGCGAGACGTCGTGCAGGACTTCGGTCTCCGCGGAGTAGGAGAAGCAAACGTCTTCGAACGAAATGTTGCCTTGCAATCTTGCCGGAGCCAGGGCTCCCGGCTCGCGCAGTTCCTCGGACGCGCGATCGAACACACTCGCGATGCGTTCCGCGGCGACCACGCCCTTGGACAGCCGACCGGTCAGCCGCGAGAACGTCCGCATGGGCTTGTACATCATGCCCACCCAGGAGAGCGCCAGCACGAGATCACCGGCGGTCGCGTCGCCCGCCAGAACCAGGCGCGCGCCGACGGCCAGCACGAGGCAGGTTCCGAACGCGATCAGGAGCTCCACGCGACGTTCGAACGCGGCCTGAAGTCGGGTGGCCTTGAGCCCGCTCCGAAAACTCTTCCGATGGCTGGCCTGGAAGCGAGTTCGCTCGTGGTCGTGCGCGCCGTGCAGCTTGACCAGCGTGGCGGAACGAATGGACTCCACCGTGGTGGCCGCCACTTCGCTTTCGCGCGAGCGTTGCTTGCGCACGGCCGACCGGATCTTGCGGGACGACCGGCGGGCCGCCCCCAGGAGAAACGGAACGATGACCACGGCCGCCAGACCGATCTGCCAATCCCGTACGAGCAGCAGAACGGTCACGGTGATGACCACGACCCATTGCGACAGGAGGCTGATCGACGAGCGGACGAGCAGGTTGCGGAGCAGGCTCATGTCCGCGGTCAGCCGCAGCACCAGGTCGCCCGTCTTCGCCTGCGCCTGCTCCCGGGGAGCCAGGTTCAGAACGTGGAGAAACAGATCCCGCCGAAGTCGGTACGCAAGGAGTTGTCCGAGCTTTGCGCCCAGGTAGCGCTGTCCGTAGGCCGCCATGGCGGCCAGCGCCGCGATGGCCAGGATGCCGGCGGCGGACGCGGCGATGAGCTGTTCGGGCGTGAGTCGGGACAGGCCCAGGGGCAGGGGCGCCGCGTTTGCTCCCGGCAGCAACGCGCCGTCGAGCACCAGCTTCAACGGCCAGGGCCGGATGACCTGGAGCCCCGCGACCGCCAGGGTGGAACCGACGGCACCGGCCAGCACTCCCCGCGACCGGCGGGTGTAGGGCCAGAATCGCACCCAGATGCGAAGCAGCGAGCC
>BQJX01000479.1 GCA_021604925.1 Gemmatimonadota bacterium | reverse complement strand
GAACAGGTTCGCGTCTTCGCCCGCCGCATCGTAGATGATCGACGTGGCTTCGTTCACATCGGAGAGGGACAGATCGTCGCCGCCCGTGATGTTGACCAGCACGCCCTTCGCGCCCGAGATGGACACCTCTTCCAGCAGCGGACTCGTCACGGCCTGGCGCGCCGCATCGGCCGCGCGATTCTCGCCCTCGCCCAGACCGGTGCCCATGAGCGCATCGCCCATCTTGGACATCACGGTGCGAACGTCGGCGAAGTCCAGGTTCACCAGCCCCGGGACGGAGATGAGATCGGAGATCCCGCGGGTGGCGTGCAGCAGGACTTCGTCCGCCAATCGGAAGGCCTCCGACAGCGGCGTGTCCTTCTGGACGATGGACAGCAGTCGCTGGTTCGGAATGACGATCAGCGTGTCCACGGCCTCCTTGAGGAGGTCCAGCCCTTCCTGGGCCAGACGGCCGCGCTGCCGTCCTTCGAAGTCGAAGGGCTTGGTGACCACACCCACGGTCAGTGCGCCCAGTTCCTTGGCCACTTCGGCCACGATGGGCGCCGCTCCGGTGCCCGTGCCTCCGCCCATTCCGGCGGTGACGAACACCATGTCCGATCCTTCCAGGGCTTCCGCGACCAGGTCGCGACTTTCCTCGATGGACCGACGCCCGACTTCCGGATTGCCGCCGGAGCCGAGACCGCGCGTGACGGTGGTTCCGATCTGGAGACGCGTGGTCCCCACGGAAGCACCCAGCGCTTGCATGTCAGTGTTTGCGGCAATGAAGTCGCAGCCGGTGAGGCCGCCTTGGATCATGCGATTGATCGCGTTGCCGCCCGCTCCCCCCACGCCGATCACTCTGATCTTGGCGAGGCTCAGCGGTTCTTCGACGAGCTCGAAAGGCATCTTGTTCCCCCTCACGTCACAGGCCCAACCGCGGGCCGACCCTTCCCCGCTTCTTCGTAGCAGGAAAACGCGGACTCTGCCTAGAGGAATTCGCCTTTCGGAGCACAAAGAACGCGGCGCGCTGCGGCTTTCGGGAGCGCCGGTTCACGCGCCGGGGTGGTCAGACGCAGTGCAGGATTTTCAAAACAGTTCCGACACCCAGCGGCGCATCGTGCCGGTGACCCGCTGGATGAGTTGCCGGCCACCGAACGAGGACTCGTTGCGATACGACTGGCGCTGCGCGTAGGTCACCAGACCCACCAGCGTGGCCGACTCCGGAGTCTGCAGATCCTCCTCGAATCCGACGATCCCGGTGGGGATTCCGTGCTTCGCGGGAAGGTTGAACAAATGCTCCGCAAGTCCCAGTGTCCCATCAAGTAACGACCCGCCTCCGGTGAGCACGAGACCGGCCGCCAGGAGGTCCCAGTAGTCGGTCTTCTTCACCTCGCGGTAGGACAGGGCCAGGATCTCCTCCATGCGCGGACGCACGATCGAGTTCAGGATCTCGCGGCTCACCGAGCGCTCGGGACGCCCGTTCACGCCCGGGACGACCAGGATGTCCTCGCCGTTCTCCACGGCCAGCAGCGACGCGTGCGACCGCTTGATCTCCTCGGCCGCCGCCAGGGGAGTCCGAAGACCGATGGCGATGTCGTTCGTCACGTTCGAGCCGCCCACGCCCACCACGGCCGTGTGCTTGAGGCCGCCGTCCGCGAAGACGGCCACGTCGATGGTCCCGCCGCCGATGTCCACCAGCACCACGCCCAGTTCCATCTCGTCGTGGGTGAGCACCGCGTCCGACGCGGCCACCGCGCCGAGCACCACGTCGGCCACGTCCAGGCCCGCGCGGCGGACGCACTTCAGCAGATTCTGGATGGGCGTGCTCGCCCCGGTGATCACGTGGACCTCCGTCTCCAGGCGCACGCCGACCATGCCGATGGGATCCGGGATGCCTCCCTGATCGTCCACCGTGAACTCCTGCGGCAACACGTGGATGATCTCGCGGTCGCCCGGCAGCGCGATGGCGCGCGCCGCCTCGATCACCCGCTCCACGTCGTTGTGCGTGATCTCGCCGTCCGGGTTGCGAACGCCGATCACTCCGCGACTGTTGATGCTCTTGATGTGATCCCCGGCAATGCCCACGGTGACCGAGCCGACTTCCACTTCGGCCTGCTTCTCGGCCTGCTCCACGGCCGCTTCGATCGACTGGATCGTGCGCTCCAGGTTGACCACGACGCCCTTCTTGATCCCGCGCGACTCGGCCGCGCCGATCCCGAGGATCCGGAGACGCCCGTCTTCCATGGGCTCCGCGATGATCGCTGTCGTCCGATTGGTTCCGAGATCCAACCCGGCCAAGATGTCATTCGATGCCATCGCCATCCTCTCGCCAAGAGCGCCCGTTCACGCCGCCGCTCTCCAAACCGCTGTCCCCTCTGAGATCAGACGCAGCGTACCGCGTTGTCCCCCCTCCGCGTCCAGCGTTTCGAGGAAGGCGGCCACACTTCGTGCCGCTTCCGACGCGGCGATCGCGGCTCCCACCTCGGCCGTGAATCCCCGATCCGGCAGCGAAATGATATCCACATTCGATTTCCGCAGGTCCAACTGCAGCGGCTCCTGCAGGCCCAAATCGCGCAGGATGTTCACATAGTCGAGGCCGCGCGCCAGGGTTCCGGGGTCCACCTCCCGCCCGGAGGCGAAGTCCCGGATGATCGGGAGATCACCCTCTTCCCCGGTCACCGGGACCAGCCGAAGGTCGGCGCAGAGGCCGTAGCGTTGCCCGTCCACGTTCACGAACGCGAGCGCCTGGCACTCCTCCACGAGGATGCGGACCTTCCCGATCCACGGTCGACGGACGCGAGCGCGAGCCACCCAGGGATGGGACTCCACCCGGAAGCGGATCGCCTCGGTGTCCAGCGACGCCCACGGCAATCCCGGCTCCACCTCGGCCAGCGATCTCAGCTCCTCCGGGTCCGCGTGGCGCGCGCCGACCCACTCCACCTCCTGCACGGCAAGCGCCGGATGGGCCGCGAGTCCCTGGGCTCCGATCCGCCCGCCCCAGAATGCCACTGCGCCCAGCGCCACCGCGACCGCCCCGACGAGCACGCGCCGCCCGCCCCGTCCCAGCAGGGATCGCAGCAGCGGACGGGCCCAGTGGAGAGCGCCGCCCGGCGGACCCGGCGTCTTCGTGCGCGGCCGGGCGCTCTTGCGCGCGCCGCGCCGGGACTTCCCACCGGACGCGGTCCCACCGGCCAGGCGTCGGCCGTGCTGTCGCTTGCGCCG
>BQJX01000478.1 GCA_021604925.1 Gemmatimonadota bacterium | reverse complement strand
GGGCCGGTGTTCCGCGGATCGCCCGGCTACTTGGCCACGTCGAGCAGCTCCACGTCGAAGAGGAGCGTGGCGCCGCCGGGGATCACGCCCGGATGGCCGCGGTCTCCGTACGCGAGATCGGACGGAATGATCAGCAGCCGCTTCTCGCCGACTTTCATGTCCTGGAACGCCATGTCCCAACCCGGAATCACGCGACCCACGCCGATGGGCGTCTCGAACGGGTCGCCGCGGTCCACGCTGGAGTCGAACTTCGTGCCGTTCGAAAGGTAGCCCGTGTAGTGCGCGGTGATCGTCTCGCCCTTGGTCGGCTGGGCGCCCGTGCCCGCCTCCCGGACGATCCACTTCAGGCCCTTGTCGCCCTCGACCGCATTCGCGATGTCGAGCCCCAGGGTCGTGCACATCGTGACGATTTCCGTCTTCTCGCGTTCGGCGCGCTCCGCCATTTCCTTCTCCTTCTGTTCCTGCATCTTGGCGATGAGCTCGCCTTCCTTCGCGAATTCCGCTTTCCAGTCGAACGCCTCGGCCGCTTCGCCGGTGCGCACGATCTTGAGCGACGTGAGCATGATGTCCTCGACCGGCAGCGACTTCTGGGCACCCTTCATCGGGACGGCCGCCATGGCGTCCACGACGTCCTGGCCGAGCACCACCTTGCCGAAGATCGAGTGCTTGTCGTCGAGCCACGGGGTGGCCACGTGCGTGATGAAGAACTGGCTTCCGTTCGTGGCGGGTCCGGAGTTCGCCATGGACAGGATGCCGGGTCCGTTGTGGCGCAGGTCCGGGTGGAACTCGTCGGAGAACGAGTAGCCGGGGCCGCCGCGTCCGTTGCCGAGCGGGCATCCGCCCTGGATCATGAAGTCCTTGATCACGCGGTGGAACTTGAGACCGTCGTAGAAAGGTCGGGTGGCCGTCTCTCCGGTGGTCGTGTCCGTGAACTCCTGTTCGCCGATGGCGAGACCCACGAAGTTGGCGACGGTGACCGGCACCTTGTCGTAGTGCAACTGGCAGACGATGTCGCCCATGGTGGTCTCGAAGACGGCATACATGCCGGGGGCGGAAGTGGCTTGCTTCACGGCGTCATCCTGGGCTTGGGTCGCAACCGGGGTCAGGCCCACGATGGCCGCGAGAGCGGCAAACGGAATGATGCGACGGTTCATAGAGAGAATCGACATGACTTTCCTCGGGTTGGGAGGAAGACGGAACCGAAGGAACGGATCCCGCCGTCCGAACTTGAAGGCGATGATTCTACGGGTTGAGCGCGGAGGGCGCTATTCCTCGATGCGGATTTCCTGGCTGTCGGTGATTCGGCCGATTCGGGCCGCGGCCGGGGTTCCGAGCTCCTGAAGCCGTTTCAGGAGTGAGTCCGCCCGATCCGGGGACACGGCAATGAGCAGACCGCCGGACGTCTGGGCATCGGCAAGCAGCAGGCGGGCCGCACTTCCGAGGCCTTCCGCCCACACGCAGCGATCCTGGACGGCGGCCAGATTCTTGTGGGTGCCGCCCGGAGCCACGTTGTCCGCGGCCAGTTCCGCGGCTCCGTCCAGCAGCGGAATGCCGGCCAGGGACAGCTGAGCCCCCACGGACGAGTCCCGCAGCATCTCCGAGAGGTGACCCAGCAGGCCAAAGCCGGTCACGTCGGTGGCGGCGTGCGGGTCGTGCTCCATCATGGCGCGGGCCGCGTCCGCGTTCAGGGTGGCCATCACGCTCACCGCTTCGCGCAGTTCGGCGTCGCCGATGCGGCTCTGCTTGAGCGCGGTGGTGAGGATGCCGGTGCCGAGCGGCTTGGTCAGCACGAGATGGTCGCCCGGGCGCGCGCCGCCCTTGCGGACGATGCGATCCGGGTGCACCCGGCCGTCCACGGACAGGCCGTACTTGGGCTCCGGGTCGTCCACGGTGTGCCCGCCGATGATCGCCACGCCGCCCTCGGCCGCCTTCTCCGCGCCGCCCTGAAGGATCTCGCCCATGATCTCCAGCGGCAGATCCGGCGACGCCGCAGGAAAGCCCACCACGTTCAGCGCGGCAAACGGCTCGCCCCCCATGGCGTACACGTCCGACAGCGAGTTCGCCGCGGCGATCGCTCCGTACTCACGCGGGTCGTCCACGACGGGCGTGAAGAAATCCACCGTGAGGATCATGGCGAGGTCGTCCGACACGCGGTACACGCCCGCATCATCGGGAATCGAGGTGCCCACCAGGACATCCGGGGATTGGAACGGCTGTAGCTTACGCAGCACGTGCGCTTCGAGATCGGACGAACCGATCTTCGAAGCTCAACCCGCGCAGTGCGAAAACGCCGTCAGTCGGATCTTCGACATTCGGTGACTACTCCAGATGGGATTCGAACAGCGCCGGCGGCTCTTCCCGACTCTCGGGAGTGGTGCCGATCGGCAGGTCCCTCATCAACGTGGACGGCGCGGGAAGCGCCGGAATGGAGACCGACCCCTCGCTGCCGCCCCGGATCCGCGCTCCGCCTCGCGACAGAACCGCGTCTCCGCGTTCGGGATTCTCCAGCACGAGCTCCGCCGTACCGGCGGGTCCGCACCGGAACCCGATCCGCTCCCGGAAGCCCGGCCGAAGCAGGATCTCCCAGGGTCGGGTGGACTCGGCCGTGCGCAATCCGAGCACGACCACGGGGTCCGCTCCCCGGTTGAACAGCTCCAGGCCCTCGTCGTTCCAGAAGATCTCGAGATTTCCGGAGGTCACGCGCCCCGCGCTGAGTGGAATGGAGGTCTCGGCGGGAAGCACGCAGTCGGCCATGGCCAGGAAGCGCTCATCGAACGCCAGCAGCAGCCCCGACGCGTAGAGCGTGCGCTTCTGGCGCTCGATCTCCACCACGATTCGGCGGCCCAGATAGCGCCGGAGCAGCGGCTCCGCCGAAATCGGGTCGCGCCCCACAAGCTCCCGCCCCCAGCGCCGCAGCCGGTTCCGCCAGGACGGGTGCCCGGCCTCCCAGATCTGCTCCTCGCGCTTCACGCGGGATTCGTCGGTCCAGAGCGATTGCGGTCTCAGCAGCATTCTCAGGCGCCCGGTGGTGGTGCGATCCAGCATCCGACTCGACTCGACGCAGCCATCGACCGCGCGCGGCCCGTCGTACTCGATCTCCAGCCCACCGGCAAAGACCCTCAGCGTGCCGACGATCCAGGTGCCGTCGTCGAGCTGCGATTGAACGTGATCGCCTTCGAAGAGCCTGAGCGGAGAAGTCGACCATTCA
>BQJX01000477.1 GCA_021604925.1 Gemmatimonadota bacterium | reverse complement strand
GGTGCACGCGGGCTTGCGCGTGCTGGGCCTGTCCATCGTGACGGATCTGGCGTTTCCGGAAGCGCCGGAACCCCTGGCACACGACGCCGTGGTGGCGGCCGCGAATCGGGCCGCGCCGTCCGTCGATTCGATTCTCCGCGGCTGGTTGCGGAAGCTCTCTTGAGGAACGCGGGGACTCATGGAAAACGGTGATCGACCGGCCGGTCCGGTCTTCTATCTCGTTACTTCGCTTATACTTGTGCTCGATCAGCTCACAAAGAAGTGGATTGTGGACAGCATGTTCCGCGGCGAGTCGCGGGAGGTGCTGGGGAGCTTCTTTCGGCTGACCTACGTGCACAACGACGGCGCGGCGTTCGGCCTGGATCTCGGGGGCCGATGGTCGTTCATTGTGGTCACGATCCTGGTCGTGGCCTTCATCCTGTTCTACTACACGCGCTCCGAGCGAACGATCACGGCTCGCTGGGCGCTGGCCCTGATCCTGGGCGGCGCGCTCGGGAATCTCGCGGACCGGATCCGGATCGGCGAGGTCGTGGACTTCCTTCACCTCTCGTTGGGAGGGCTGTCCTGGCCTATCTTCAATATCGCGGACATCGGCGTGTCGGTCGGGGTCGCCCTGCTGGCGATCCATCTTCTGCGCCGCGACCACTCGGAGCACGACTCCGAGGAATCCGGAGACGTTCATGACGGAGACACCCCCGATTCGCCTCACCATCCCGCCCGAGAGGAGCGGCGAGCGTCTTGACCGGGCACTCGCGACCGAGCTGGCCGGCTCCGAGTCGCGTTCCTCCATCCAGAAGCTGATCCGGGACGGACACATTCTCCTGAACGGGCGCCCCGCCCGCGTGGCGACCGAGGTGGCCGAGGGAGACGAGATCCTGATGAGCAAGCCGGAGCCGGTCGCTCCCGAGATCCAGCCCCAGGACGTGGCGTTCGGGCTGGTGTTCGAGGACGACCATCTGGCCGTGATCGACAAGCCGGCGGGCATGACCACGCATCCTGCGCCCGGCAGTCCCGATGGGACCCTGGTGAACGGCCTGCTGTACCGGATCCGGAACCTGTCGGGGATCGGCGGGGTCCTCCGGCCCGGAATCGTGCATCGACTCGACAAGGGAACCACCGGCCTGCTGGTGGTGGCCAAGCACGACGAGGCCCATCGCCGGCTGGCCGCACAGCTCGAAGCGCGCACGTTGAAGCGGATCTACGAAGCGGTCGTGTGGGGCGAGGTGATGGAGGAGCAGTTCGTGATCGAAGCGCCGATTGCCCGCCACGCCCGGGATCGCAAGCGAATGGGGATCGTGGAGGGGGGCAAGGCCGCCCGGACCTGGGGGCGAGTGCGCTTCGCGACCCCGCTGGCCAGCCATCTGGATCTGCAGCTGGATACGGGCCGGACCCATCAGATCCGCGTCCACATGCAGCATCGCCACCATCCGCTGGTGGGAGACGCCATGTACGGTGGACGCCGGCGGGCGATCCGGACCGCGGATCCGGCCGTGCGCCGCGATGCGGACCTCCTCGTGCGGGAAATCGATCGGCCCGCGCTGCACGCCCGTGCCCTGCGGTTCCTCCATCCGGAGAGCGGGGAGCCCCTGAGCTTCGAGAGTCCGTTGCCCGCCGATTTCCGGCGGGTGCTGGACTTCATCGAACTCCGCCGATCCCGCTGACGGGGCGGCCCTGATCCGTTAGACTCCCCGAACGGAGAAGCGCCAATTCCCGTCTTCCAGCAAAGAGGGGTCCATGGGGTCCGGCACGAGAGAGATCAAACTGGTAGTGCCGAGTCGAATCGAGTCTCTGGCGTTCATCAATGCCGTGGCCGAAGAAGTGGCCGACCAGATGAAGTTCGACGAGGAAGCCAGGAACGCCATCACCATTTCGGTGGTCGAAGCCGGGACCAATGCGATCCAGCACGGCAACAAGGAAGACGAGACGCTGCCCACCGAGGTCCTGTTCCGCCAGGAGGATGGCCAGCTCGTCATCCTGATCCGCGACGCAGGGCTCGGGTTCGATCCGGAGCGGATCGCGGACCCCATGGCCGAAGAGAACATGTTCGCGGAGAGCGGACGCGGCGTCTACATCCTGCGATCCTTCATGGACGAGGTGGCCTTCTCGTTCCGTGACGGGGTGGGCACCGAGTGCCGCCTCGTGAAGGTGCTCTCCCAGCCTGCTCGCCCCTCCAACGGTTAGGCCGCTTTCAGGCTCCTTGCAGCGGTCGTTGGTGAGCTGATGAACCTCGAATTCCTGGCGGCCATCGCGTACCTCACGTGCGGCGCCCTCATGATGTTCCTGGGATTCGTGGTCCTGCGCGAGAATCCGCGTCAGCGTGTGAACCTGGCCACGGCCGCCATGCTGATGTTCGGGGCGCTCGGCCCCATCCTGGGGGCGTTCGGGAACCTGGGCCCGACGGCGGCCGACGACCCCGCCTCGTACGACGCCTTTGCCCGGTTCGCGTTCCTGTGGGAGTTCTTCTTTCCGGCGGTCGTCCTCTTTGCGCTGGTCTTTCCCACCCCGAACCCGATCCTTCGGCGCTGGCCGCGCCTGGACGTGCTGCTGTTCGTCCCCCACGCGTTCCACGTGATCCTGGTGATGGTGGCGCCCGATTCCCGCGCGCTGCTGGATCAGCTGGATTCCGCGGGTTGGCTGTCCAGCGCGGCCGGCCTCGCCAAGGTGGCGGTGGATCTGTTGCTGCGGATCCACGTGCGGTTCTTCTCGTTCGTCAACCTCGCCATGGTGGCCACGAGCATGGCGCTGCTCATGCGCAGCGCGCGCAAGACCACGAATCCCAAGTTGCGCTCGCAGATCGGGACGATCCGGTACGGCCTCGTCTTCGGGCTGATGCTCTACACGGGCGGCGAGCTGATCCCGAACGCATTCGGGATTCCGATGACGCGGTCGGTCAGCCTGCCGCTGATCACCGTGTCGCTGCTGGTCGGCGCCGCGTCGATCGTGGTGGCGATCGTGCGGCTGGGTTTCCTGGACGTGCGCTTCATCGTGCGGAGAGGGCTGGTGTACGCCGCGACCTCCGGCGTGATCGTGGCGCTCTACCTGCTGCTGGGCCAGCAGATCGATCGCGTCTCCACCGGGTTCGTGGGGCAGAACCTCCCCGTGTTCGAGGCGGCGTTCCTGATCCTCAGCCTGTTCCTGCTGCAGCCGCTGCTGGCCGGAATCGAACGCTTCGTGGATCGGGCGCATTCGCGGGACGGCTCGGACCTGCACAGCGCCCTCACTCGGCT
>BQJX01000476.1 GCA_021604925.1 Gemmatimonadota bacterium | reverse complement strand
TCTCAAACACTGCGGCCCCTGCGGCCTCGCCGATCACGTCCTCCAGTCCACCGAGTGCCTCTAATCCATCTCCAACAATCGATGCAATCGGCGCGATCGAATCTTCTCCATTCTCCAGTGAGTTCGCGGCAGACTCTGCTGCTTTCCGAGCAATCGTGTTGGCCGCACTCTTCGCGGCATCCTTCCCACACGACGTCGTAACCGCAACGGTTACAAGAACTAGCACAGGCTTCCACATAACCCCACCTCATTCAGTACAACGGACAAACTCGGACACCCCTGAGGTACGAGAAAAATCGCGATCGCGATCCCCTTACGCTCGAGCTCCACTCTTATTCGGGCCCCTCAGGATCCGCAGCACATAGCAGCGACTCCGCTATCGATCGATCATGGACTTCATCTTGGCTGAACGACCAGAAGTTGTCGAGCGCTCATCAAGGGACGCATCTGGGAAACACCGGTCACAACGTACATGGAAACCCAACCCGACCGTGTCGTCGTCAATTGATCGAAGCTCGCCAACGCAGAATCTCTTAGTTACTAGGCGTGCATGACGATCCGTGTGCCAACCGGGGCCTGCGTTGACGAACCAGGAGAACGCGCCGTAGAATCATCATGAATACTCCAACGAGACGGGAATACACTACCGCCTGTCGCTGGCGCAGCTTCGCTGTGAGTTTCCTCAGAGCGCTCGCCATTCACCTACCGCAATTCGTTCGCGAGCCAACCACCTCGGGCACTGCCACGAGGGAGGGGGACACACACATGAGTTTCAGCATCCAACCGCCGAGAGTTCGCGCTGAGTGGGTCGCGGCAACAGCGTTCGTCATCGTGGTCGGCGGCATCGGCCTATGGATTCTCGGGAAAACGCTGCGCCAAGACGCCTCGCAAAGCTCTCCGGATGTTGCTGCATCATCGTCCCAGGCAGTCGAGAAGCGGGAGAACCCTGCCACTGGCACGAACGGCCCTCAAACTCACGATCAGCCCGAGACCGAAGACCGTACCACCCCGCTCGAGGAGCCGCCCCCGGCCGAGCTCCCGGTGGAGGCAACGCCGCTTGAACAGGAGGCCTTAGAATCCGAACAGGTCTCATGCGATCGCGGGGAATACCTGGAATTGGCCCGAGCCCTGAGCGGGCCCGTCGAGTTGTTCATCGATTACCTCGAACTCGGGGGGCTACTGGAGGGCTTCGATCAGAAGCTCTACGATACCGTCGAAGACGTCGAAGCCGAGTTTCGACGGATCGCCAAGGAGGCTCGGACCGAGTCGATCAGGCTCGCGGCAACCGCCGCCGCCAGACGATGGGGGCGAGCTCCAAAGGAATTCTACCTCCCGATCTACGACGATCCGGAGGGACTGCTCATCACATTCTTCATGGCGGGATGGAACGAATCTCGACTCGGAGCATGGACGAAGCTCTTGGACGAAGTCCAGGCTGATTGCTGGACCCGAATCATGTCGTGCGTCGATTCAATCTGGCGAGACCAGCCACGTAGCGCATCCTTGGCCGAAGTCTCCCTGACGCCGGACCCTCGGACACGTGATCGAGCAACTCTACATCTTCGAAACACGAGCGGTGGCACGTTGCATCACGCTACGATCGCAATCGACTTCGAGCGGGTCGGCGCGCCCTCTATCACAACGCACTTCTATTTCGATGGCTGGGCAAGTGAGGACGTCGTACTCGTGTCCGCAAGTCCTCGTCTGTACCATGGTGGGTGGTTGGTCGCACAGGCCCGCGTCTCGGTCTGGTCGGACGAAGCAGTGCAGGAATATCAGGTCTTTGAGTTCTCCGATCGCCGCGCGTACTTGGAAGAACGACAACGGCGGGCTTCCGCCGCGGAGGCGCAAAAGATAAACCTGCAAGCACTCATCGGGTCAGGTCGCCAATTCTCGGGAGTATGGAAGCTAGGCGTCCATCTGGGCCCCCTCGGGATAGATTTCCTGCCTGCACCCGAGTCGAAGGGACGGCGCGGCTACCCGGAAGTGCGGATCTACGATCCCGCTGAGCCGGCAGTGTTTAAGGACTTTGACGCGACGGTCCGCTTGGACAGGTCCGAGTCGCGTTATGTTCTTGGTCTTGAGCGACATCGCTCGGGCGGCATTGATGGCCGATTGACGCGCAAACCTTCGACGACAAACTTCTTGCGCAAGCGCGATAAGCGCACGATTCACATCTATCCCGATGGCGAAGCGCTACGCGGAATCAGCTCAATCGGCAACGAGGTCCTCCTTTACGAAACCAGTCCTGCAACTCGCACCGAGATCGAACGGCTACGCGTTCAAGGCTTCGAACATCCTTCACGACCGCTGGAGGGGCAACTTCGTCCAATCCCTCAGGAGTTGCTTCCCCGCGTCGAGCTGCCCTCGATCAAGCGCCGCGCCTCATCCGTCGGCGAGGTCGATCGGTGGGATGCACACCCGAAGCCGTTTCCATCGATCGCCTGGCCCACGGTCGAACAGATCGAGATTGACCGCACGGAAACGGTGCTCTTCTGCTTGCGCCATCGTGAGCTGATGGCTTGGAACCTTCGCGATGATCGCATGTTGTTCGAAACCTACGAAAGAAGATCGTTTGCCCTGACTCCTGACCAGAAGCACGTTTTCAGGGTGGCAAGTCGCACGCACCGACTCGACGCGAGATCGGGCAGAACCGTCGGCCCGGAGAAACGCCCAGGTGAGCTGCGACTCGCCCAGTTCACGCCAGATGGACGACTCCTCGGTGTTGCGAACTCCAATGGGAAAGAGATCGTCACCTACTCTCCCTCGGGTGAGGCACAGCCGCCTCTGTTCAAGCAAACCGGAGATGTACTCGCGATGGCGGTCTCGCCCGACGGGCAGCACCTCTTCGCAGCGTCATCGACCGACCAGATCAACATCTGGAGTCTTGCAACCGGCAGCAACGCGGGGAGGTTGCTTGGCGCGGCGGATGTACGTCAAATTCACGTCTCACCCGACTCACCTCGCGTCCTTACAGTCGCGCAAGGGAAAAAGGGAGGAAAAGCCTACCTCCGGATCTGGAATCTCGAGACATTGCGACCCGTGTACCGTGCCGAGCTGGGACGCTCACCACGAGCCATCGCGATCGCTCCCGATTGGCGGCGCGCCCTTGTCGCCGAAAGAGGGGACGCCCGCGTCCGCTTATGGGACCTGGTCCGAGGACGAGAGGTTCACGCGTTCGTGGGCCATCAGCTGGCCGCTTCCGCCGTCGCGTTCTCATCAGACGGGC
>BQJX01000475.1 GCA_021604925.1 Gemmatimonadota bacterium | reverse complement strand
CGAACCACGGCCATCTGGAGCTGACCCAGACCGCCAACGGATCGCACCTCTTCTGTGCGCTCCACATCGCCACCGGCGTCCTGGACAACGCGTTCGACGGGACCATCTCCTGCCCGGTCGGGAACTCGCGGGGCTACCGATCGCTGAACGGGGCGGTGGAGAGCGACGGTCGGCTTGAGATCTTCTGGCCGCTCACTGCGACCGTCGGGCCCGTGGCCAACCGGGGTTCGGGAGTCGTTCAGGGAGCCCAGAACTTCGATGTGTCCGCGGTGAGCTTCACGGACGACGGGACCACGATTCCGGGAGCGTCGCCGGGCATCCTCACTATCACGGGTGACGATCCGCGAAGCGCCAGCAGCGCACTCAACGTGGAGATCGGCGGCCGCACCGTGGGCACCCAGCACGATCAGCTCGCCGTGACGGGAACCGCAACCCTCGCCGGCGGCCTGAACGTGTCGCTGATCGATGGGTTCGAGCCGGCGCTGGGAGACAGTTTCTTTGTCGTCACGGCCGGCGCTCGCCTCGGCGAGTTCGACGCCGCCACGGGCCTGGATCTTCCCGGCGGGCTGCAGTTCGACATCGACTACCGTCCCGACGCCGTCGTGCTGCGGGCGGGAACACCGCCGTCGAACAGCCCGCCGGTCGCGGTGGCCGACACGACGGCTACGCCGGAGGACACGCCCATCGACATCGCGGTGCTCCTGAACGACTTCGACGTGGACGGCGACTCCCTCTCCGTGGTGCCCGGCGCCTTCTCGGATCCTCCCAACGGCACCGTTTCCCTCAACCCGGATCAGACCGTTCACTACGTGCCGAATCCTGACTTCTTCGGTTCGGACAGTCTTACGTATGTGATTTCCGATCAGCGCGGCGGCAACGATACGACGTTCGTGCACGTGACCGTCCTTCCAGTGAACGACGCGCCACGATTTGTCGCTCCGACGCCGAGCGAGGGCACCAAGGTCACCGTGCAACCCGGCGGACTCCTGCAGTTCGTCGTGACGGCGATGGACGTGGACCCGGGAGACACGGACGTTCTCGAGGCGACCGGACTGCCGGCCGGGGCTACCATGTCGCCGGCGCTTCCCGGGTCCGGGAACCCCGTGTCCAGCCAGTTCAGCTGGAGCCCGACGAACGCGGACATCGGTTCGTACGCGCTCACGTTCACGGCCACCGATGACTCGCTGGCGGTGACGACGCGGAACATCACGGTTCTCGTGGAAATGCCGACGACCACCATCATCTCCCGACTGCATGCCTCTCCCACCGAGGAGGGCATCGAGGTCCGCTGGGAGATCTCCGGTGGAACGCCGATCTACGAACAGCGCCTGGAGCGGTCGGGGTACTCCACGGGGCCGTGGGAAGAGGCCGACCTGCCGAGGCTCGACGCGGACAGTGAGTTCGCGCTGGATCGCAGCGTGCAACCGGGCACGGACTACTACTATCGACTGGTTGTCGTGTCGAGATACGGTGACGAGCTCGTGGTGGGGCCGGTCACGGCGCGGTCGCTGGTGACCATCACCTCGTTCTCGATGTCGGCACCGTCGCCCAATCCGACTCGCGGTGCGGTGCAGTGGCAGTTCTCCGTTCCCCACGAGGCCCGGGTGCAGGTAGTCGTGTTCGATGTGTCCGGCCGCCGTGTCGCCACGCTGGCGGACGGGGTGTTCGCCGCGGGGCGCTATCAGTTGGCGTGGGATGGGGAGGACCGTGGACGGTTTGTGGCGCCCGGCGTTTACTTTGCACGGTTCGTGGCCCCGGAGGCCAGCTTTACACGCCGGATCGTGATGGTTCGCTAGGCGCCACCGCATGGGGGTGGCGTTCGGCGCCCGGGTTGGCCCGATGGGGCTGGCCCGGGCGTTTCCACGCGGCAATCGCCCGCTTTCTTCGCCTCGATTGACTTGGCCCGCGGCCAGTGTCTAGGATTCGTTCGCTCCCCCGATGCTGCCCCGCATCTGACTCCTCTTTCGAAGGAGAACCCCCATGAGAGTGACGTTGCCCCTAGCCCTGCTCGTCGCGAGCGTGGTTCTCGCGTCGACCCTGCCCGGAGCGGCCGCCCGGAAGTCGGAGCGCGCCGAAGCCCCGGATGAAGTTGCCAGCATCTACGGCCCCAACGCGTGGATTGTCATCGAGCACCTCGGCCTCACCGATCGTGTCGTGTACACGCGCGTCCTGCGTGCGCCGGGATCGCCGGTTCCCGTGTCGTACCTGGCGGACGACATCCATCGTGTGGATGACGTTTCCGGTCCCAACATCTCCGCGATCCTCACGGATCTGGAATCGGCCGGCTTCTTCCTGGCGCCCCACGACGTGGACGTCCTGGAGGAGCAGGGTTCGTATCGGTTCACGATCAAGGAAGGCGCGCTGGTCGATCACCAGGTGGACCTGAACCGCTTCAGCAGTGAACCCATGCTCCAGGCGATCCACCCGCACCTGCTGGCCCATCCTCCGGCGTTGGCGGCCATCAACTATCTCATCCTTCTCGCTACCCAATAGAAAGGACGATGCCATGTTGCTCGCGAATGCGCGCCGCGTCGTCCTGCTGGGGACGATCGCGTCGATCGTCGCGCTGCTCCCCCTGGGGGTGCAGGCCGCGACCACGGACGTCAAAGTAAACGGAAAGAAGATCGGCGAAATCGAGTTCACGAAGTGCGAGACCCGCCAGGGCGTTTCCGCCGCCGGCACTGCCTGGGGAGGGGCGGATCTCCGCGGAGGGTACAAGGAGACGGATGCCGCCGCGGCCGCCGCCGCGGGCTGTGCGCAACTCCGCTGGATCCAGACCATCACCACGAACAAGCCCGCGCGCGGATGCACGTCGCCGTACGTGGACCCCTGGCCGAACCCCGATGGATCATCGCCGTACTACTGGGATGACACCGACGCGACGTCCGGGGCGGACTACGGGATCGACGGAAGGCGGAACTCGAACGGGAAGGACCTCTGGTTCGAGGACCTGCCCAGCCGCAGCAAGGCGGGCGCCCCGGTGGACTGGTGCGCCGTCCTGTGCCTCACGTGCGTGAAGGCCGACGGTACGAACGTTCCGATCGCCTGCTTCTCGTGGGGGTTCACGATCGCGGCCGACGGCACCGTCACCAAGAAGGACGCCACCTCGTTGCCGGAAGTGCCGGACGACTGGTGGAAGGCGGTCGAGAAGTTCGAGAACACGCACGCGGCGTCGGCGTTCGGGGTCAAGCTGGACGGCGGTCTCACGCGCATTGGGACGTTCCCCTGGTCGCCGACCGATTCACTCGGC
>BQJX01000474.1 GCA_021604925.1 Gemmatimonadota bacterium | reverse complement strand
GCGGCCCCGGCTTCGTGAAGCGCCCGCCGGAAGCCATCCAGATAGAACGGGTGGCCACGGCCAATCTCGGAACCCAGGATGGAGATCATGGTCCGAGCATACGTCGGCGCGGAGTCCGGTGAAAAAGAAAACGCCCGGGCTCCGCAAGGAACCCGGGCGCGATGCTCGTCAGATGACCAGAACTACTTCATCACGGTCATCTTCTTGGTGATCGACTCTCCCGCCGCCGTGAGACGGTAGAAGTACAGTCCCGAGGAGACCTTGTTGCCGGCCGCGTCGCGACCGTCCCAGAGTGCGTCCTGGGTGCCGGCCTCGCGAACGCCGCTGGAAAGAGTGCGAACCACCTGGCCGCTCACGTTGTACACGGCCAGCTCCACGTGCGTCCGCTCCGGCACCGAGAACTGGATCCGCGTGGCGGCCGAGAACGGATTCGGCTGCGCTGCGGCCAGGGCCAGCTGACCCACGCCCAGCCCGGCCGCGATGGTCGGGGTTCCGGTGGCGATGTCGTCGTTGCCGAGGATGCGAACGTCATCGACCGCGGCTTCCACGATGGAACCACCCGCCAGGTCGCTGGCGCGGAAGCGCAGCTGAACCTGATCCGCGTTTCCGGCGCCGAAGATCCCGTCGATGTCCACGTCCAGCGTGGTCCAGCTCGCGTTCGAAACGGTGGTGTTCTCCACGTTCGTCCACGAACCGCCGGCGTTGTTCGACACGTCCACGACCCAGTTGTCCGCCCCCGGCTCGCTCCCCGTGTCGTTCGAGTACCAACGATCGAGTCGAACGGACGCGTTCACGAGCCCGCTCAGATCGTACACGGGTGACAACAGCGTGGTGGTGCCGCCGTCGATGTCGTTGCAACCGAGGCTGCAACCGGAACACGTCCCGTGGCCGGTGCCGCACTGCCCGGTGATGAAGCACATGGTGCCGGGATCGAGCGTGGCGTCGTCTTCCGGCTGCGCGGCCGTGCCCACCGGGTCGAACAGCCCCCAGGCGCCCGTGCTCGCGTCGTCGGAACCGAGGCCGGCGGTCCAGCCGGCAGCGCCCGACTCCAGGTCGTCGTAGGTGCGAGCCACGTCGAACGAGTTCACGAATCCGGGCGCTCCCAGCGGGCTCACCTTGGAGTTCGCCAGCATGTCCATGGCGCTGATGTAGTAGTCCACCGAGTTGTTGCCGTCCAGGGTCGGAAGCGAGGCGCTGTACTCATCCGTGCCGCCGGTGGGCGTGAGCAGCAACTCGCTGAACGAACCGCCGTTCACCCGGTAGTGGACCTTGAGCTCCGCGGGATCCAGCGCCGCGGCCGTGGAAGTGATCGTGGCCACGATCGTCGGCGACGAGGTGCCGCTGCCGACCGCCTGGTGACCCAGACGCGAATGCACGATGCTCACGCCGGTCGTGACGACCGGGCACGTGAATCCCTTGTTCAGAGCGGCCAGGCAGAACTCATCGTAGTTCGGCGTGCCGTTCGAGAGATCCCCATCGTTGTCATCCATCATGAAGGTCCAGAGAACCTGTGCCGGGAACGTCTGCGGCGTGCCCATGTCGCGGGCGAAGTGCCACGTGTCGAACGCGATCGCGTCCGCCGTGGCCACCGGCAGCGACGCCTGCAGGTTCTGCCACGCCTCCCAGTGGAACCCGGCGATCACCTGACCGGCCGTGTGGCCACCGTTCTCGTTGCTGCTCGGGTAGGTCAGCGTGTTGTCGGCGTCCCGGATCCCGCTCACGCAGTTCCCATCGAAGAAGCCGATCCCGATGATGGAGTTGCGGTCCTGGAAGTTCGCGAGAACGTCCGAGTTGCCTTCGTGCAGGCCTCCCGGCGGCTCGGACGAACCGTTCGACGTGTAGACTTCCTGCGTCACGCCGTGTCCGTACTCGTGATACACCACGTTGCCGAGTTCGCCGGTGTTCTCGTAGATGCCACCGGCCTCGCAGAAGTTGATCCCGAAGCCGTCCCACCAGGCGTTGCCCGGACAGAGACCGCCGGTGTTCCCCACCGACGCCGGCATGGAGTAGTCCAGCTCCGTGAAGCCCGGCTCGATCGCCTTCATGAAATCGTGCGACAGGTTCGTGTGGAAGAACACGTCTCGCTCGTCCTGGCGCGAGTTGGAGCCGTCGAACGTGAAGGTTCCCGGAACGCCGGGCAGCAGGTTCAGCGTGATGCTGGCATCACTGCCGAGGCCGCCATCGCGATTCACGTTCACGTAGGGGCCCTGGAGCGTAGCGGTGACCCCCACGGTCGAAGAGCCGCCGTGCGAGATGTCGAAGTCGCCGTTCGCGTCCGTGGCGCCCGTGCCCCCACCGGAGACGTTCACGTTCACGTTCGGGTACGGGTGGATGGCGCTGCCGTCACAGTAGGCAAAGCTGGGAGCCTCTGCCTGCGTGTCGCCCTCCACGCTGCCGATCACGTTGATCGTGTGGAAGAAATTGCGACGGGACAGCACTTCGCCCGTGCCCGCATGCACAAAGCTCTCCCACTTGCCGAAGGGCTCCTCCGCCTCGAAGACGACGCGGTACGCCATGGTCAGCTCCAGGAGCTCGCCGGAGGGCGCGGGGACCCAGTACAGCTGGGTGTCGATCGCCTTGTCCGTGCGCGGCGTGGTGCCCAGCGCCGAAGCCGCGAACGCGATCGCGTCGCTGGCGGAAAGCGACAGCTGCGCCGCGATGTCGTGACCTTCGGGGAAGAAGGTCGACCCGAACGCGGACAACTGGCCGTTCTCGCCCATGAGCACGAACGCGTCCGAGCGCCAGACCTCGAAGCCGTTCACCTTCTGGCGATAGTGGGCCACGTAGCGACCCTTGTAGTAGTTCACGTTGCGCAGCTCGACGTTGTCGGCGCGCGTACCGAAGAGGTTCTCGTTCGACAGCAGGAAGTCGCGGGCCAGGGCCTCGGCCTGCACGTCATCGCGAACGCCGGCTTCCGTCAGTCGGAACTGACCGCCGTACCCCATCCGAAGATAGTCCGAGTGAACGTTGGACTGGACCTTCCAGCCGGTACCGATGGCCGAACGACCCAGACTCACGCTGTCCAGATTCCGGACCGCCTGGCTCGGGATCACGGTCTCGTACTGGAGCGGGAATTCCAGCGACTGCTGCCCGGACGCCTCCACAAAGGCGTCCGCGCTGCTGGTGGCGAAAAGGGCGGCCGCAGCCACCACGATGGGGAATTTGAAGATCACTCGCATGCCTTATCTCCGGTGTCGGGAATGACCGGGGGGGGAAACTCCGCGGGGGCCCAAAAGGGGCACAGGGGCGCGGAA
>BQJX01000473.1 GCA_021604925.1 Gemmatimonadota bacterium | reverse complement strand
CCGCGCAATCGGTTTCGACGACCCCCCGCGCGGGAGCCTGGTCGGGGTGTGGGATGACCTCGACTGGATCACGCCGGCACTGGTCGGTCCGACGTATCTGAACGACGCGGAGGCTGGGTACCCCAGAGGGCGATACCTGTTGCTGCAGATCCGATACACGCCCGGCACGGGCCAACCACTCGACGGCGCTGTCTCTTCGTTCGGGGGAGTCCCGGCGGTGACAGCGTTCGCGATCGTCGACGACCCGACCTCGGTCGTCCCGCAGGTGACGGTCGGTGGCGAAGGCGTTGCAAGCCAGACGCTTCCGGTGACGCCGGAGTTCACCTATCGGAAGCGTCGCCGCGCGCGAACGATCCGCCGGGAGATGGAAGCGCCGTACGCCCAGACCTACACGCAGTCGACGCGGATCCGAGGATCGTGGGGAGTGCGCTGGAACGTCACTTCGGAGACCGAGTACCAGACCCTCGCGGCGTTCTTCGACGGGCTTGGCGCTTCGGAGCCGTTCTTCTTCACCCCGCTCGACTCTGAGACTCCGGTCTCTGTCGTGTGCCCGGTGCGCGTCAAGTTCAGCCAGGTCGGGGGCGTCAAGGGCGACAACATCTGGTCGATCCCCGAGCTTGAGTTCGTGGAGACCTTCTGATGGCGCGTGTCGTCCCCTCCACCCTCATGCGAAAGCTGTCCGAGCTCGACTCGAGCAGCGGTTGGGTGTGGATCTACGAACTGACGGTCTCGGGCGGGGCGCAGGTGATCCGGGTCGCGAACAACGAGGAGCCGGTCGTCTGGGGTGAGCAGACCTACGATCCGTTCCCCGTTCAGTTCGACCAAATCGAAGAGACGAACCGCGGGGATCTCTCCCGGATCCGCCTAACGGTCTCGAACGTGCTCCGCGAGGTCGAGTCGCAGATCGAACGTCACGGAGGGTTCGAAGGAGACATGGTCCACATCCGGCTCGTGAACGAGGGACACCTGGTGTCCGGGCTGGAGTCGATCGACTTCGGCGAGCACGAGATCGAGTCGGTGGAGACGAATGCCATCTCGGCGGTCTTCAATCTCCAGCCCCCGGTCGCGATCGACGAGAACCAGCAGCGCCGATACTCGCCCCGGTGCACAGCGACGTACCTGGACCCGAAATCGTGCCGGCATCCGCGCCCGGAAGATCTCCCCGAAGGCGTCGTGATCTCGTCGACCTGCGACTACACCCGAGACGGGCCGAACGGCTGCCGCGCGCATGGCGAGGCTCTCGCTGCGCAGGGCGAGGCTGTCTGGGCATCTCTCTTTCCGACGGTGTTCGGTGGATTCAAGATTCCGAAGAGCGCATGAAGAAGCCCTGGTACTACGACCTGCTCGGCACCGCGTACGTTCGCGGCGGCATGGACCCCGCAACGGGCCTCGATTGCTTCGGCCTTCTCCTCGAGGCGTACCGCCGGAAGGAGGTCCCGCTCGACCTCCCGGAGTTCGACTACGAGGGCGACTGGCGGCGGCGGGCGTTGGGCTACCTGGTGGATCATGCGCCACGGTTGTTCAAGCCGGCGGAGCGACCGTTCTGCGAGCTCGACGTGCTGGTCACGGAACCGGACGGGGAGAACGAACCGCTGCACGTGTCCGTCTTCGTCGACTCCGCGCACGTCCTCCACACGACTCGAAAGACCGGCGTCCACGTCGCGCGCGTTCGTCAGCTCGCTAAGACCACGCGGGAGGTGCTCCGTGCTCGTTAAGTCGGTACCGAACCCGATGGTGGAAGACGGCCGGGAGAATACCTGGTGCGAGCATGTGCCCGGCGAGACCATCGGCTTCTACGCACCCCCCGAGTACGCGACCGACGAGAACGCGGTCTGCGTCTGGCGCGGAGAGGCCGTTCCGTACGCGGAGTGGGAGACGGTGCGGCCGTGCCCGGACGATGAGCTCATGTTCTCGCGGGACATGCAGGGCCTGGAAACGCTGACCCTCCTGATCGTCTCGGTCGCTCTCTCGGCGATCTCGTACGCAGTCAACCGATCGAATCTGCCGAAGGCAGACAAGCTACTGCCGGACGCGGACCAGAAGGTCTACTCCTTCTCGGGTATCCGGACGACAGCCGAGAGCGGCGCACCGATCCCGTTCCTTTACGGTCGCCACGCGATCGGCGGGAACGTCCTGGCGCACTCTGTCGACGGAACGCTGATCTCGAGCGACCCGGACGAGGACTTCCCGGTTCAGTCGCGGCTCAACGTCCTGCTCGGTCTCTGCGAGGGCGAAATCTGCGCGGTCGAGTCGATCAAGCTGAACGCCAACGACATCTCGACGTACGACCAGCCCGGCCCGGGGGCGCTCGTTACGCAGACCCGCATGGGGACGGTCGACCAAGGGCCGTTGACGATCCCCGGCTTCGCGGGCGAGACCCGCACGTCGATCTTCGTTGGGGAGGACCTGGTCAACCCCACCGACCAAGAGGGCGCATCGGGTACCGAGTTCGAAGATCAGGTCATCGTTGAGCGGACCACGCAGCAAGAGGTCGACCGAGTCCGGATCAACATACTCCACACGGGCGGCCTCTTCGGAATCAACTCGAGCGGCTCCTACCCGGTGACGGTCAAGTGGGACGTTCGATACCGTAAGGTCGGGGATCCGACCTGGACGGCATTCGAGACCTTCAGCCGGACGGCGAACGTCCGCTCGGCGTTCGTCTCGACCTGCGTCGTCGACCTGCCCGAGCGCGCGCAGTACGACGTGCAGGTGCGCCGGCGGACGCCCGAGTCGCCCACGATCTACACGACTGACATTCGGTGGGACTCGCTGATCGAAGTTCTGACGGAGACGTACTCGTACCCGAACACGGCGCTCCTCGGGGTGAGCGTCGCCGCCTCGAGCAACCTTCAGGGATCGTCGGTGGGGAACTACGAGGTCACGGTTCTCGGTCGCAAGGTCGAGTATTGGGACGACGTCGCGGACGAGTGGGTCGAGTCGTCGATCGAAGGTGTCGTCCGCAACCCGGCCTGGATCGTGATCGACTACCTGACGTCGCCTCGCGGGGGGCTGGGGTCGAAGCTCACCAAGGAGAAGAACTTCGAGCCTGTGGCGGACATCTGGAAGGCGTTCGCAGACTACTGCGACGAGCGAGTCCCGAATGGCAAGGGTGGGCTCGAGGATCGTCACCGGTGCGACGTGGTGATCGAGGGGAACGAGGGGGCCTGGTCGACCGTGATCCGGATCCTCGCGAACTGTCGCGCGTACCCGGTCCGATCGGGAGACACCTACAAGGTCGTCTGGCAGCGCGAGG
>BQJX01000472.1 GCA_021604925.1 Gemmatimonadota bacterium | reverse complement strand
CCGCCGGCCGGGGTCCTGTCCGCCCGGGAGGGGACCTTCGAGTTGAGGGCGACGGACCGTTGCGGCAATGCGTCGCGGCGAGTGGAAACGGTGAGGCTGCCTTGAAGCACTGCGACTTCGTTCACCTGCACAACCACTCCGAGTACAGCATGCTCGACGGGGCCAATCGCATCCGCGACATGGTGGCCGCCGCCCACGAGATGCAGATGCCCGCGCTGGCGCTCACCGACCACGGCGCCATGCACGGGGCCATCGAGTTCTACAAGGAGTGCCACCGCCAGGGCGTGAAGCCCATTCTGGGCTGCGAGGTGTACATCACCACGGGGAACCGGGCGGACCGGATTCCCGTGAGCGCGGGCGGTCCGGCCACCCACCATCTCGTACTGCTGGCCCGGAACGAGCGCGGCTACCGCAACCTGATGAAGCTGACCAGCAAGGCGTACCTGGAGGGCTTCTACTATCGCCCCCGGATCGACCGCGAACTGCTGGAGCTGCACTCGGAGGGGTTGATCGCACTGACCGCGTGTCTCCAGGGCGAAGTGCCGTCGCTGCTGCTTGGCGACAAGGAGGACCGGGCGCTGGCCACGCTGGGGTTCTACCAGGAAGTGCTGGGCAAGGAGAACGTGTACATCGAGATCCAGGACCACGGCATCGACGAGGAACGTCGCGTGGTTCCCTTGCTCCGCCGCCTGTCGCAGCGCACCGGCTGCAAGATCGTGGCCACGAACGACTGCCACTACATGACCGAGCCGCACGCCGAGTCGCAGGACCTGCTCATCTGCATCGGTACGGGGAAGGAGTACGACGATCCCAAGCGGCTGCGCATGTCCACGTCGCAGCTCTACTTCAAGTCGCCCGAAGAGATGAAGCGGCTGTTCGCCGACATCCCGGAAGCCGTGACCAACACGGTGGAAGTGGCGGAGCGCTGCAACGTGGAACTGAGCCTGGGCGAACTGAAAGTGCCGGTGTTTCCGCTGCCGGAGGGCTTCTCCTCCGAGGACGAGTACCTGGCCGATCTCACCGAGAACGGACTGCAGTCGCGCTACTCCGAGATCACCCGGGAACTGCGCAAACGCATCGACTACGAGCTCGGCATCATCCGGCAGATGGGGTACTCGGGCTACTTCCTCATCGTGCGCGACTTCATCGAGGCGGCGCACGAGCGCGGGATTCCCGTGGGGCCCGGACGTGGATCGGCGGCGGGCTCGCTGGTGTCGTACTGCCTGGGCATCACCAACATCGATCCCGTGCGCTACCAGCTCCTCTTCGAGCGGTTCCTGAATCCGGAGCGCGTGTCGATGCCGGACATCGACATCGACTTCTGCTACGAGCGTCGCAGCGAGATCATCGAGTACGTCGTGGAGAAGTACGGCCAGGAGAGCGTCACGCAGATCATCACGTTCGGACGCATGGCCGCGCGCGCCGCCCTGCGCGACGTGGGACGCGTGCTCAAGGTGCCGTTCGGAGAGATGGATCGCATCGCCAAGATGATCCCGCCGGACGTGGGCATGACGTTCGAGAAGGCCTTCCAGCAGAATCCGGATCTGGTGCGGCTGGAAGAGGACGACCCCACGTTCGGGCGCGTGATGAAGCACGCGCGCGTGGTGGAGGGGCTGGCGCGCCACGCATCCACGCACGCGGCCGGCGTGGTGGTGGCGCCCGGGGACCTGACCGACTACGTCCCGCTCTACCGATCCAGCAAGAAGGAAATCACGACCCAGTACGACATGAAGTGCGTGGAAGATGTGGGCCTGCTCAAGATGGACTTTCTGGGACTGCGCACGCTCACGGTGATTCATCGCGCCATGGAAATGGTGTCGGCCAAGATCGGCCGGAAGATGGTCCCGGACGAGATCCCGTTCGACGATCCGGCCACGTTCGCGCTGCTGCGCGACGCCGAGACCATCGGCGTGTTCCAGTTCGAGAGTTCGGGAATGCGCGGCCTGCTCAAGTCCATGAAGCCGACCGTGTTCGAGGACATCGTGGCGGCGACCGCGCTGTACCGACCGGGGCCGCTCGGCGCCAAGATGGACCGCGAGTTCATCGACCGGAAGCACGGCCGCAAGAAGATCGAGGTGCTGCACGAGATCCTGGAGCCGATCCTGGCCGAGACGTACGGCGTGATCCTCTACCAGGAGCAGGTCATGGCCATCGCCGCCAAGATGGCGGGCTTCTCCCTGGGAGAAGCGGACATCCTTCGCCGGGCGATGGGCAAGAAGAAGGTCGATGAGATGGACCGGCAGAAGGTGAAGTTCGTGGAAGGCTGCGGGAAGAAGAAGATCGACCCCGGCATCGCCGGGCAGGTCTTCGATCTGATGGCCTACTTTGCCGGGTACGGGTTCAACAAGTCGCACTCGGCCGCGTACGCGGTCCTGTCGGTGCAGACCGCGTGGCTGAAGGCGAACCACCCGCAGGAGTTCCTGGCGGCCACGCTCACCTCGGAAATGAACGACTCCAAGCGCGTGCCGGTCCTCATCGAGGAGGCGCGGCGGATGGGCATTCGCCTGGATCCGCCGGACCTGAACCGCTCCGACGCGATCTTCACGGTGAAGGACGGCGCCATCGTGTTCGGGCTGGCGGCGGTTCGCAACGTGGGCATGGGCGCCATCGAGCGGATCCTGGGCGTGCGCTCGGCGGACGGCGAGTTCGAGTCGCTCTACGACTTTGTCACGCGCATCGATCTGAAGGCCGTGAACCGTCGCGTGCTGGAAAGCCTGGCCCAGGCCGGCGCGTTCGACGCGTTCGGGCGGCACCGCGCCGAGGCGTTCGAGGCCGTGCCCCTGTTGCTGGAAGTGGGCAACCGCGTGCGGCTGGAGAAGGAGAGGGGGCAGACCTCGCTGTTCACGAGTACGGAAGATGAAGCGGTGCTGAATCCGTTCCGCGACGGACTGCCGCGCGCCGACGAATGGTCGCGCTCCCAGATGCTGCAGTTGGAAAAGGATGTGCTGGGCTTCTACTACTCCGGCCATCCGCTGGAGCGGTGGGGCACGGAGGTGCGTTCCTTCGCCAGCACGCGGGCCGCGGAACTGACCGAGGTCACGGACGGCATGGACGTGGTGATCGGCGGTCTGATCACCGTGGTCCGGGGCGCGTTTGACCGACGCGGCAACCGGATGGCCTTCATCGAACTGGAAGATTTCACCGGGACGCTGGAGGCGATCGTCTTTTCCGACGCGCTGCAGCGCTACTCCGACTGCCTCGTGCCCGACGCCATGGTGCTGGTGGGCGGTACGGTCTCGGTCAAGGACGAGGGGGAACCCAAGCTG
>BQJX01000471.1 GCA_021604925.1 Gemmatimonadota bacterium | reverse complement strand
ACAGCTCGGTCCCGCCCGACGGCGCCGATGCCGCCCGCGGCACGGCAGCCCTGGACGCGGGAACCGATCTCCGGGCCGCCGTCGGCGACGCCGTCCTTGCGCGGTGGCGAGCCGCGGCGGTGATCCGGAACACGGAGACGTACGTGGACCGCGTCACGGCCGACCCGCGCTACCGGTCCGAGAAGAACGAGAAACCGCCGCGCAAGATCGGCAGCCGGTTGGAACTGCTGGACTGCGTCACGTGCGACAAGTGCATTCCGGTCTGTCCCAACGACGCGAACTTCGCGCTCATGCTGCCGCCCGATCCGATTCCGGTGACGCGCCTGCGATGGGACGGGGGGAAGTGGGTGGTGACCGCCCAGGAGAACCGGCCGGTGGAGAAGAAGCACCAGATCGCGAACTTCACGGACTTCTGCAACGAGTGCGGCAACTGCGACGTGTTCTGCCCGGAGGACGGCGGCCCCTACGTGTTGAAGCCGCGCTTCTACGGATCGCTGGCGGCGTACCGCGACCAGGCGGCGGACGGGCTGTTCGTGGGCCGGGAGGCGGGCACGCTGGTGGTCTACGCGCGGGCGGCCGGCGCCGAGATGCGTCTGGAGCGCCGGGCCGCGGGCGACGTCCGCTGGAGCGGCCCCGGCTTCGATGTGACCGTGGACCTCGCGGACCCGCTGCGCACCATTGCCGGGTCGGCCGACGCGGAGGTGGATCTGGGGTGGGCGCACCTGCTGGACCGGATTGCCGACGCGTTGCTGGAGAAGCCGAACAACAACTGGGTGGGAGCGTTGCTTTCCTAGCGGACGCGAACCGCCCGTGACATCATGCGCACGCGCTCCGGACTCCGGAGCCGCCACGAAAGACCGGGAGAGATGCATGCCGAATCTGGACCGCGCCGCCATTCTGAGTCTGGCCGAGAAGTACACGCCGGATATGACCCGATTCCTGCGCGAGATGATCGCGATTCCTTCCGAGAGCGCGGAGGAGAGGGAAGTGGTGATGCGCGTGAAGGCCGAGATGGAACGGGTCGGCTTTGACGAGGTCAGGATCGATCCGCTGGGCAACGTGCTGGGCCGCGTGGGGTCGGGTCCGCGAGTCATCGCCATGGACGCGCATCTGGACACGGTGGGCGTCGGCGACCCGTCCACCTGGACTCGCGACCCGTACCAGGGCGATCTGAAGGACGGCATCATCTACGGACGCGGCGCCGGCGACCAGGAGGGCGGCATGGCCGCCATGGTCTACGGGATGAAGATCCTGAAGGAGCTCGGTCTCGGCGAGGACGTCACCGTGTGGGTCACGGGCACCGTGATGGAAGAGGACAGCGACGGCCTGTGCTGGCGCTATCTCCTGAAGGAGAAGGTCCTGAACCCGGAGGTCGTGGTGATCACCGAACCCACCGACCTGGGAGTGTATCGCGGACAGCGCGGCCGCATGGAGATGGAGATCCGCACGCAGGGCCTCGCCGCGCACGGTGCGGCGCCGGAACGCGGCGTGAACGCCGTGTACAAGATGGCGCCCATCATCGCGGACATCGAACGGTTGAACGAGCAGCTGGCCGACACGGCGGACGCCTTCCTGGGGAAGGGCAGCTGCACGATTTCCGATGTGCGATCCACGTCGCCTTCCCTCTGCGCCGTGGCCGACAGTTGCACGATCCACGTGGATCGGCGACTCACCCGCGGGGAGACCCTGGAGAGCGCCGTCGCCCAGCTTCGCGCGCTGCCCTCCGTGGTGAAGGCCGAGGCCACCGTGGTGGTGCTGGACTATGCGCGCGAATCGTGGACCGGACTGACCTACCCCATGCAGAAGTACTATCCCACGTGGGTCCTGGAGGAGGACGACCCGGCGGTGCGGGCGGGAGCCGCGGCCGCCGAGATGGCGCTGGGCCACCCGCCGCGCGTGGACAAGTGGGGCTTCTCCACGAACGGCGTGGCCACCTGCGGGATGTTCCAGGTTCCCACGATCGGATTCGGTCCATCCCACGAGAAGTGGGCGCACAGCCCGGAGGATCAATGTCCCGTGTCGGATCTCACCGTGGCCGCCGCGTTCTATGCCGCGTTTCCCCGACACTATCTTGAGAAGGCAGGCCAATGACCGAAGCCGAACTGCAGCAGAAGATCGAACGACTCGAATCCGCGCCGAACGACCTTCACGACAGTGACTTTCTCCTGTCCTGGAACGTGTCGTCCGAAAGCATCCGCAACCTGGCGCTGACCGCGGAGATCCTCCGCGACATGCACCACGTGGGGCTCTCGTGTCGGGTGTTCGATTCGGGTCTCGGCATCTCCATGTTCCGCGACAAGTCCACGCGCACGCGCTACTCGTTCCGCTCCGCCTGCAACCTGCTGGGGCTGATGACGGAGGAACTCGACGAGTCCACGTCGCAGGTGGCCCACGGCGAGACGGTGCGCGAGACGGCCGCCATGATCTCGTTCCTCACGGAGACCATCGGCATCCGCGACGACATGTTCCTGGGTCGGGGCCACACGTACATGAAGGAAGTGTCGGCGTCGGTGGAGGAGAGCTTCGAAGAGGGGGTCCTGGCCCAGCGGCCTTCCGTGTTGAACCTGCAGTGTGATCTGGATCACCCCACGCAATCCATGGCGGACCTCTGTCACCTGGTCGATCACTTCGGCGGCGTGGATGAACTCCGCGGCAAGAAGCTCGCCATGACCTGGGCGTACTCGCCGAGCTACGGCAAGCCGCTCTCGGTGCCCCAGGGGATCATCTCGCTGATGACCCGCTTCGGAATGGACGTGGTGCTTGCCCATCCGGAAGGCTACGAACTGGTGGACGAGCCGCGGAAGGCCGCCGCACGCCACGCGGACGACTCGGGAGGGTCGTTCCGCACCGTCGGAAGCATGGACGAGGCGTTCGAAGGCGCGGACGTGGTCTACCCCAAGAGCTGGGCGCCGATCGCGGTCATGCGGGAGCGGACCGCGCTCCGCGATGCCGGCAAGACCGACGGGCTTGAAGCATTGGAGAAGGCGTGCCTGGAGCAGAATGCGCGCCACGTGGACTGGGAGTGCACGGAGAAGCGGATGGCCATGACCTCAGGGGGCGAAGCGCTCTACATGCACTGCCTGCCGGCCGACATCACCGGCGTCTCCTGCCGGCAGGGCGAAGTGGCGGCGTCGGTCTTCGATCGCTACCGAATGGCCACCTACCACGAAGCCGGCTGGAAACCGTTCGCCATTGCGGCCATGCTGCTGGCCACGCGGTTTGCGCAGCCGTCGGTGACGCTGGGCGAGATCCTGGAACGGGCGATGGGCC
>BQJX01000470.1 GCA_021604925.1 Gemmatimonadota bacterium | reverse complement strand
TCCTTCATGGCCGGGTCGGCTTCCGACGTGCGGTACATGACTTCCCGCCCCGCGGCCTCCGCCCGCGTGAGCGCCGCGGGCGACTCCACGACCCCGGCCTCGGCAAAGATCTCGGCCACGCGCGTCAGATCCACGTAGGTGAGGGTGTTCCCGGCATCGAATAGGATTGTCGTGACCTTGGAGAAGCGGGTATTCGTCACGGGGCTCCCGGCGGTTCGAGGATCGGCGAGAGTGCCAGAACGGGGCGTTGGCGCGCAACGCCGGAGCTTGGGATTGCGGGAGGCAGTGTGAGATTCGGTTCGTTCGAGATCACTTCGCAGTTCGAAATCGAGGGCGGCGGCTCCGATGCGCTGGCCACGAATTCGGAAGGGAAAGAGGTGCGCCTGTGGATCGGCGCCCCCGGACGAACGACGGGTGCGGACGGGGCCGGGCCGGACGGGCTGCGAGCGGTCCTGGCCAAGGTGTACCACTCCAGCCTGCCCCGGGTCCTGGCGGCCGACGTGGTGGAGGATCGGGCGGTGCTCGTGGTCCAGCCGTACCAGGGCGTCACGCTGGCCGAGCACCTGGACCGCCTCTCCGATCCGGAGGAGACCAGCGCCGTTCTGGATCGCACCCGGACGCTGGCGGCGGCCCTGGTGAAGGCCCACCGCAACGGGGTGGTGCACGGCGCGCTGGACGGCCGCTCGGTCTTCCTGGCCGACGACGGCCGGCATCTGCTGCTCCACGTGGGGTTCGGGGCGTTTCTGGAGGAGCGTGCGGCTCCCGGCCCGCACGACACGGACGCGGCCGCCGCGGACGTCTTCGGCCTGTCCCGCCTCCTCGTGAGATCGCTCGCCGGAGCGGATTCGCAGACCCCGCAGTCCCCCGACGCATCGGCCCCGCTGCCCCCACGGCCGCCCGAGAGCTTCCCTCCGCACCTCCCGGAGGGGCTGCGTCGGCTGCTCTCCCGGGCCATGGACCCGGACCCGGCGCGCCGCCTCCGCTACGCCGAGGAACTGACCGGGGACCTCTCGGTGATCCGGTCTTCCTGGGACTCGATGAACGCCTCCCCGTCCCCTTCGCTGGTTCCAGTGGCCCTGGTGGCCCGTGGGGGCGCTGTCCTGGCGGCTCTGGCCGTTCTGGCCGTGCTGGTCATTCTCGTCGTTCGGGGCTGTTGACTCGGAATTCCGGGTTGACGGGGGAAACCCGGCCCCCCATCATCCGGCGCGAGAAAGCCCCTGAGGGGGCTCTCACCACTAACGTGCGTTGCTAGGCCCTTATACTAGGAGAGTTCCCGTGGCCGAAATCCTCGTTGTCCAGTCCAAGATTCGCGACATGATCAAAGCGCAGGGCTGCTCCACCAGTGCGGATGCGATTGACTCCCTCTCGGCCGAGATTGAGAGAATCGTGAAGAAGGCCATCGAGCGGACCAAGGGAAATGGTCGCAAGACGGTCAAGGGCCAGGATATCTAGGTTCTCGGCTCCGTAACCGCAGGCGGGTCTGGCCCGCCGGTGGAAGCGACCGATCGCTACGACGCGGAGGTCCCCATGGGGCCTCCGCGTTTTGCTTGGGGGCGGGTCAGGCGGCGGGGGGAGTTGTCCGTTCGACTTCGGTCTTGAGCTGTCCGCAGGCCGCCGCAATGTCCGGTCCCATGCTCCAGCGCACGGTGACGACGGGCGCCTGCGGATAGAGCCGCCGCGCGAACGCGTCCACCGCCTCGCGGTCCGGCCGCTCCAGTTGCCCGTTTCCGCCCGGGTTGTACGGGATCAGGTTGATCTTGAAGGGTCCGCCGCGGAACAGGTCCCCGAGCCGATCCGCGTCCTCCGGGCGGTCGTTCACGCCTCGCATCAGGACGTACTCCATGGTCGCGCGGTCGTTCGTCCGCTCCGCGTAGTCCCGGGCGGCCGCCACCAACTCCAGCAGCGGCACCTTGGCGGCCTTGGGCATGAGGCGCTCGCGCTCCTCCTGGGTCGTGGCGTTCAGCGACACCGCCAGGCGGACGCCGAGCCCCGAATCCGCCAGCTTGCGCATCCCGGCAATCCCGCCCGCGGTGGAGACCGTGATCCCCTTGGGCCGGAGGTGGAGCCCCAGCGGGTCCGTCAGCAGGCGGCAGGCCTCGATGACGGCGTCCGTGTTGTGGAGCGGTTCGCCCATCCCCATGAACACGATGTTCGTGCGCACCTTGTCGTCCCGCTCCGCGCGGATCTCGCGCCAGAGCGGAATCACCTGTCCCACGATCTCCCAGGCCTCCAGGTTGCGGAGGAAGCCCATCCGCCCCGTGTCGCAGAACACGCAATCGAGGGTGCAGCCCACCTGGGACGAGATGCAGAGCGTGTAGCGCCTTCCCAGGGGCATGAGCACGGATTCCACGGAACGGCCGTCCTGGAGGCGGAAGAGGAACTTCCGGGTCCGATCCACCTGGCTGGTCCGCTCGGCCACAACTTCCAGGCCGCCCACCTCGTAGTCCCGGGAGAGCTCCGTCCGAAGGTCCAGGGACAGGTCCGTCATCTCGTCGATCGACGCGGCGGCCTTTCCGTAGAGCCAGCGGGCCATCTGGCGGTAGCGGAAGGCCGGCAGGCCGCGCTCCGCCACCATGGACTCCAGCTCGGGCAGCGAGAAGCGGCGCAGATCGACGAGAGAGGACATTTTCTTCCGATGGTTGCGTGGGATGGGATCGGATTCTATTCTGAAAAGGGCAGGGTGTGAGGGTAGCGAACACGGATTCATTCGTTCAAGGCGTTTCGCGACGAGCGGGAGGAACCGGATGGCGTCCGTACGAGGCATGACCCGGTGGTCCGTCGTGCTCCTGGTGGGGGTCGGCGCGGCAGCGTGCACCCCGCCGGCCGGCGTTTCCACCGCGCCCGGATCCACCCTGGCCGCCGCGACCCCGTCCCCCGGTCAGGGTTCCTCGCCAGCGGACCAGCGAATGGCGGCCTACCGGCAGCTGCTCCGCCAGCTGGAGACCTTCCACGTGGCGGGAGGGGTCCGGACCGAGGAGGGCCTCATTCTCCCGGAGACGGTGACCATCGAGATCCGAAGCGAGGTGTGCGTGGAGAGCCGTGAGCCCGGCACCCGATTCTGGTCGCTCGACTACGACACCTGCTTCACGTATGTCTCCCTGGATTCACTGGACGCGCAGGGCGAGTACGAGGTGTCGGTGCCGTGCCTGGACGCGGACCGCGGCTACGAGTCGCGCCATGCCTTCGGAGACCTGCGCCTCGTGCAGCGCGGTCCCGTCTCGTTCCTGGCTTCGTCGGATGCGGGATGGCGCCACCAGGAGACGTTCACTTCGTCG
>BQJX01000469.1 GCA_021604925.1 Gemmatimonadota bacterium | reverse complement strand
CTTTGAGCGTGCGCTCTTGATCCGGGATGCTGCGCTCGGTCCGAATCATCCAAGCACGGCGACGAGCTTGAACAACCTGGCATGGCTCCTCAGGGCGCAGGGGGACTACGAGGGTGCTCGGCTGCACAACGAGCGTGCGCTTTCGATTCACGAGTCCGCGTTCGGTCCTGATCATCCCGATACCGCGAGCAGCTTGAATCACCTGGCCTTGCTTCTCGTAGACCTAGGAATGTTGGGCGAGGCAGCGACGCTCTCGGACCGAGCGATCCAGGGCAGCGAAGCGCAGCGTCGCCGTGTCGCCTGGGCGCTTGCGGAATCCGAGCGGCTTCTGTTATCCAGGAAGCAGCGCGTTGCCCTCGACCTCTTCTTGAGTATTGCTCGGCTGCAATCGAGTGACGCGGCGCGAGACGCGTACGACAATATTCTCAGATGGAAAGCTCACGTGCTTCGAAGCCTCGTCCAGAGCCGTGGACGTGTGCTAGCCGGGCTTTCCGAGGCTGATCAGGGACGGGTCGCATCGCTTCGTCAGCTTCAGGGTCGGCTTTCAAGGGAACTGTTCCGCAAGAACATCGAAGACCGCGAAGCCCATCAAGAGCTCCTCGCCAATCTGCGTGCAAGGCGCCAGGCAATCGAAAGAGAGCTCAACCGATCGCTGGGATCTGTTGAGGACGAGGACCCGGTCTCGGCATCGAAGCTCGGGCAAGCTCTGCCCGCTGGCGCGGTGCTCGTCGATTTTCTCGTGCATCGGGTTTACGTCCCCGCCCGCCGCGAAGGTGAGCGGGTTGTGGAGGAGGGTCGATGGGCGGAGCCGCGGTTGTCGGCGTGGATCGTGCATCCGGGAGCGACCGGTGCTCTTCGCTGGATCGACCTCGGGGACGCGGCGCCGATCGAGACGGCCGTGCGGCGATTCCTCGACGAGATGATCGCGTCGAGGGGGGTAAGCAGGGTCGCCGAGCACTCGCCGGAGTCGCAGCAGGCTCCGGTCAGCGCAAATGATGAGCTCCGGCACTTGCTGTGGGAGCCTCTTTCCGAGTTCGTCGGAGACAGCAAGAGGGTCTTCGTCTCGCCCGACGGGTTCCTGGGAACGCTTCCTTTCGAGACGATCCAGCTTGCGGATGGCACGTACCTGATCGAGCGTATGAGTTTCGTCTACCTCGAGAACGGTGACGCGATCGTGGACATCGCGCAGGCGGTCGAGACGGAAGCTGTGCCCGACCTGCTCTGCGTCGGTGATGTGAACTACCGGCGAAAGAGCGACCTCGCCTGGCGTTCGGCGGCCGGCTCGCAGGACGACCTTGTGGAACACGAAGCGCCGTTCGAGAACGCGAGCGAACTGTCGATGGCGACGCGTGCCGCACCCACGAATCTGTTTGCGCGAGCCGACGTGCGCGGGGGGTTCCTCAAACCCTGGGCGACCCTGCGGGCAACCGCCGAGGAAACCGAAGCCATCCTGGAGGCCCATGACGACCGCTACAAAGGGACGGACGCGCGCCGGCTGAGGCTCACGGGCCGCGACGCGACCGAGGAGCGCGTGAAGCGCGAGCTCGCGCGTCACGACATCGTGCACATTGCCACGCACGGCTTCTTTCAGCCTGAGGGTTTGCCATCCATGTGGCGACGGGTTGCCGCAGACGAAGGCGGCGTACGCATGGAGATGCTCGAGGAAGAAAGGCGAATCGTCGGACTGATGCCCGGGCTCCTGTCGGGGCTCGTGCTGGCCGGCGCGAACAAGATACCCGAAGAGGGTCGCGACGATGGGCTCCTTACCGCCGAGGAGATCTCGATGCTCGATCTTTCGGATGTCGATCTCGTGGTGCTCAGTGCATGCGAGACCGCGCTCGGGAAGGCAGAGGCGGGTGAGGGGATGCTCGGTCTCAGGCGCATGTTCCGGCAGGCCGGGGCGAGAACGGTCGTCAGCTCGTTGTGGAAGGTCGGCGACCACGCAACGAGCGAGCTGATGCAGATCTTCTACGACCGGATGTGGTCGCGGGACGAGAGCCCGGCTGCAGCACTTCGCGGTGCCCAGCTCGACAAGTTGAAGCAGAACCGAATCGAGAACAACGGAGACGGGCTACCCTCCACCTGGGGTGCGTTTGTCTTGGATGGGGCCTGGTGATGAGGCGGGAACGGCACAGTGGGCAAGAAACGTACGTGTCTTGTCGGTGCCCCGTCACATGGTTCAGCCGGGACGGGCAACGTCGTTGACTTTGGTTACGCTTCGAGGTTTCAATAGGCGCCATGAAATACTCGATTCTCGGTGTTTTGCTAGCCATTGTGTTCTCGAACGTCGACGATGGCCAGGTCACGCTGCTCGAGAGCGGTGTCGAGTCCACTGCGGAATTCAGTTCGGATACCGGTCGACCTCGGTTCACGTACGAGGTTCGCGAATCCGGCTGGGTCTTTGTTCACGCAATTTCGACCGCGCCCCTGGCGCTCCACATCGAGGACGGGCAAGGTGAGCGTACGGAACATTCGCCGTCTCCGGAAACCGGGTATCCATCGGCGCGCTTGCCGGTCGTTTCGGGAGAGTTGCTGCAGTTCGAGATCGAGGCGCAACAAGGCGATGTTCGATCGGCGTCCATCTTGCTGCACGAGATCGCCGAATCGGAAGGACAGCGGCAGGCTGCCACGGAGATTCTCGGCCGGATCCGCCGCGCTCGCAGGGCTCTGAACAAGAATGCACTGTTCGAAGAGTTCAGGGCCTACGTGTCGGCCCAGACGAACGAGTCGAAGATTCTCACTCCGACGGCACAGGAAGCCCTCGCCGCGATCGGTTCGCTTGCCTACGAATCGCGCAATGACAAGCTGTGCATCGAGGCACTGCGGCCGGTCGTCGAGTTTCGTCGGGCGTACTTGCCGCCGCGGTCCGGCGAGCTGCGGGCTGCGCTTCAGGAGCTTTCGTTTGCCTACAAGATGACCTTTCAGCCTGTGGCGGCGCTTCCCCTGGAACTCGAGCTGATCGATTCGCTCCGGGCAACGCGCGACGAGAACGACAAAGGGCTGCTCCGATCCCAGGCAAACCACGCCACCACTCTGGGCGCGACGGGGCAGCTTGCGGCCGCGGCCGCACTCTACGAGCAGGTCTTGCCGCGGCTGCTGCGGACGTTCTCCGAGGCTGATCCGCTCATCCAGCAGACGAGGATCGAGTTTGGTGTCACGCTTTCGAACATGGGTCAGAAACCGCGCGCTTGCGAACTCTACCGTCAGGCCATCGCGGTGCTCGAGCGAACTGCGCATCCCGACAGCCCGAACTTGCAGATCGCGCGATTGAATCTCGG
>BQJX01000468.1 GCA_021604925.1 Gemmatimonadota bacterium | reverse complement strand
CACGTGCATCATCACCTCGCCGGGCGCACGGTTCGGATCCGACTCGCGGGGTCCCAGGTGCCCCAGGATCACCGTGGTCTGCGGCACCTGCTTGGCCGCGAACGCCACTCGCGGCAGCACGTCGGGAGCGGGAGGAACTTCCGGGAACGACATCGGCTCGGCCCGCCAGCCGCCGACCGCCTCGTTCAGCATCTTCTGCACCTTCTTCTTGGAGACGTTGCCGGCCACGCCGATCATGACGTTCTGCGGGCGCACGAACCGGGCGTGGAATGCGGCCAGGTCATGGCGCTGCAAGGCATCCACCGAGGCGACGGTGGGCGTTCTGGCCCGCGGGTGATCCGCGCCCCACACCAGCTTGCGGAACTCGCGGATGGCCACCTGCACGGGATTGTCGTTCTGCCGGCGGATGTTCTCCTTGATCAGGTTCTTCTCGATGTCGATGCGGGACGCGTCGAACGTGGGATGTACGAGCAGATCCGCAAAGATCTCCAGCGCCGCTTCCAGGTTGTCCGAATGGACGTTCAGATTCAGGTTGCCCTGCTCGGAGCCGATCGCCGCGCCCAGTTCGGCGGCCAGGAAATCCAGTTCCTCGTCCACTTCGTCGGGACTCCACTTGGAACTCCCGCCGCTGCGCATCATGGCGCCGGTGAGATTGGCCACTCCCTGTCGCTCCGCGGACTCCCACATGGACCCGGCCCGGATCACGGCCCGCACGGTGACCAGGGGCAGGCGGTCGTGGCGCAGGTACCAAACGCGGATTCCGTTCTGCAGCTCGAACGTCTCCGGTTCCGGGACATCCAGTTGCAGCGCGGGCGAAGTCGCCATGGCCTCTTCCACCGACGAGACGCGCGCCTCCGTGGGGGCGGCCGCTCCGGCAACGGATACGAGCGTTGCCAGGCACCAGAGATCGATTCGGAAGTTCATGGTGGGTCTCCTCAACTCTGGGGCCGGCTGAAAGCGTCCGCGGCCACTTCGGGGTTGACCAGGATCTCGGTGGCCGTCGCCTCGGCGAACAGCTCGCCGTCAATTCGCGTGACGATGCGATGCGGTCGCTGGAGTCCCAGCACCTTGCGGTAGTCCTCGAACTTCTGTTGGAACTGGGCCGTGGCCCCCGTCATGGGGTGCTTGCCCTCGTAGGCGACCTCCGTGGGCAGCCCGGTCGTCGCGTCCAGCGTGACCTGGAACGTCCCGCCGGAAGGTCCGTAGACGGTGAGCGCGCCGCCACTCGGCGCTTCGGCCTGCAGCACGTAGTCCGCGGCGACCAGCGGATAGGCGAAAAGAAACAGGTCCCGCTCCATGTCGGCCTGCGCATCTCCGCGATCCTCGCCACTCATCTCGACCAGGTTCCCTCCCTGGTAGCTCCACGCCTCCTCGGGCGCCGTCACCTGCACCTGCGACTGCCCGAAGATGGTGAACTCCTGACGGGAGCGTCGCCCCGCGATGTCGTAGAGCGTGGCGGCGGACGCCGTGAGGGGTCCGCCGGGCGTCTGAATCGCGACGTCCGTGGTCACGCGCAGCGCCCGGACCGCCTGAAGCGCCGACTCGCCGCCCAGCGACGCCACCATGCGGCGCGCCGCCTCCTTTCCGTGCATCTCCTGGTCCGGATCCGGCTCGAAGGCCGGCTTCACCAGCGTGGCGACCACCGCGCGATTGCGGCGGAACGTCCCGCGCGCCACGGCCTGCACCTGCGCGGCCGTCACCGCTTCCACCGCCGCGTCCGCCGTCTGCAGGATGCGCCAGTCCCCGTGCGTGGCGCTGGCGATTCCCAGGTCGATCGCGAACTGGAGATTGTCCGAGAAGCCGCGCAACCGCGCGGTCCGGATCCGGTTCTTCGCCTTGGCCAGTTCGCGCTCCGTCACGCCCTGTCGCTTCAACGTCTCCAGCTCCGCCCACACCGCCTCTTCCAGATCCGCGACCGTATTCGGGGAGCGCGGCAACGCGTGGACCGTGACCAGATTGTCCCAGCGACTGCCGGGCACCTCGTGGTCCATGTCGATGGTGGATGCCACCTGGCGTTCCTTCACGAGCGCCTTGACGAGGCGCGAGGATTCCCCGCCCGCAAGGATCTCGGCAACGACGTGGAGCGCGGCGTCGTCCGGGTGCGGGACATTGGGCTTGGGCCAGCCCATCAGGAGTCGCGGCTCCGCGTCGTACTCCACCTCGACCCTGCGCATGCCCTTCTTTTCGATCTCATGCGTTTCCAGCGGCGTGGGAGGATCCTGGGCCGGGATCCCGCCGAAGTACTCGCGCGTGAGCCGCAGGGCTTCCTTGGCGTCCACATCGCCGACCAACGCCAGGGTCATGCGGTTGGGCGCGTAGTAGATACGAAACCACTCCTCGGTTTCGGTCCGCGTGATCCCCGCGATGTCCGCCGGGTAGCCGATTCCGGAGAGGCCGTAGCCGTGCGCGTCAAAGGCGACCGCGTGGAACGCTTCGCTCAGCTTGCCGAACGGGGAGCCTTCGACCGACAGCCGGCGCTCTTCGTGCACGTTCTCAAGCTCGGTGTAGAACTGGCGAAGGACCGGGCGCCGCAGTCGTTCCGACTCCAGGTACATCCACAGTTCCAGCCGGTTGGAAGGCGTCGCCTGCACGTAGGCCGTCATGTCCGTTCCGGTGAAGGCGTTGAGGTTGGTCCCGCCCGCCTCCTCGTAGAGTCCCCACAACTCGTTGTCGACCGCGTACTGTTTGGCGGCCTCCCGCTCGGCGGCACGCTCGGCAAGCAGGGCATCGATGCGAGCCTGGTCCGGCACGTGTTCCGCCCGCAGCCGCAGCATCTCCTGGGTCAACTCCTCGATGCGACGGTAGTGCGGCTCCTCCGCTGCCCAGTCGCTGGTCCCGATCTCGGTGGTGCCCTTGAACAGCATGTGCTCCAGGATGTGCGTGACCCCGATCACCCCGGGCTTCTCCTCGGCCGTGCCCACCGAGAACGCGGTGACCGCGCCGATCGTGGGCGAGTCATGATTCTCCACGACCAGCAGCGTGAGCCCGTTGTCGAGATGGAACTCCTGAACCAGGTCCTCCAGGGAGACCTGCGCGGCCTGGGCGAGGCCGGGCGCGCTCCCGAGAGCGGCGGCGGCGCCGAGGGCGACGATGTGTCTGCGATCCATGGCCGGTTGCTCCTTGCGTGCACGGGATTCGGGTCGATGGCGACCGAGAATAGGACCTGGCGAGAAGGCGAGCAAGCCCTCCCGACTCGCGACTCCCCGCGACCTGGCGTAGACTCCAGCGAAGCGGATCCGACCTCACCCCTCCCGGAACTTCCCATGACACCTCGCCTCGCA
>BQJX01000467.1 GCA_021604925.1 Gemmatimonadota bacterium | reverse complement strand
CGCGAACCGCGTCGAGAAAGTGCTTGGCTTCCACCTTGAGTGGTTCCCCCGGTTGGACGGGCGGAATCCGGATGTCGCCGATCCGCTCCGAAATGGCGTCGTGAAAGCTCTCGTAGTGCTCCGTGGTGTCGATTCCCTTGTCGATGATGCGGATCTTCTCCGCGGGCTCCATGTCATCGAACACGGCCATGCGCCGATCGCCCACGACGGTCACGCGGCGCACCTTGTGCGGATCGAGCCAGCTCACATGGATGTTCGCCACCACTCCCCCTTCGAACGTGATCGTTGCGAACACCACATCCTCCAGGCCGGCGCGCAGGTAGGTGCCCCCCGTGGCCGACACGTGCAGCGGCTTGGCATCCGTGAGGAAGCGGATCGTGGACACGTCGTGCGGCGCAAGATCCCACAGGGCGCTCTCGGCCGCGCGGACCTTTCCGAGATTCACGCGGGTGGTGTACAGGTAGTGAAGCTCGCCCAGGTCGCCGGATCGGACCATGTCCCGGAACTGCATGAGACCGGGGTGGTACTCCAGCAGGTGCCCCACCATCAGGATGCGGCGCTTGGCCTCGGCGCGCTCGGCCAGTTCCTCGCCGTGCCGGACCGACAACGCCAACGGCTTCTCGATCAGCAGGTCGATCCCGGCGTCGATCAGGCGGCACCCGATCTCGAAGTGCGTGGACGCGGGCGTGGCCACCACCACGGCATCCACGCCCACCTCCAGCAGCTCGTCGATGGTGGAGAAGCAGCCCACTCCGGGATGCATGGCCGCCACCGCATGCAGCGCCTCGGCGCGCGTATCCACCACGCCCACGAGCTGGCAGTCCGGCAGACCCCGGAAGACGCGGACAAAGTTGGGTCCCCAGTACCCGAAGCCGATGACGCCGACGCGAACCAATCGATGCTCCCTGCGAACTTTCCGCGGCTGAGGACAATCCTCGATCCTAGGGATTCCCCGGAACCGGTGTCAATCTACGATCGGAAGATCACTCCACTCCAATGATCCCAGAATGTCCCGGGACTTCGAATTCGAGTCCACGACGCCCCCCGAGAAAAGCGTGGTATCCAGCAGGAGCCCCGCTCGTACGCTCCATTCGCCGTCGGCATTGGTCGCCCAGGTCAGGCGCAGGAGGCGCGCGCGATCGATGCCCAGCGCGAACCAGTGCTGGCCCTCGTCCGCGTCCTCCACGCGATCGAAGTCCCAGCTCACGTACCCCAGGCCGATGGGCGGACGGTACGCGGTGCCGAACCGGTAGCGGCGCGCGCCCTCCATGCCGTCCACCTTCTGGGCGAAGACGTCCTGCACCACGAACGACATCCTCAGCCCGGTGCCCATTCTGCGAACCATGCTGACGGTGGCGTCCAGACTCTGGCTCTCGCCGCCGCGCCATTCGATGGCGGTACCGACCTCGGTGCCCGAGTTCCGCACCACCCGGTTCGCCGCCAGCACGGTCCAGTCCGCCACGCCGTCCACGTCATCGAACTCGTAGCGGAACGCGTAGGCGGTGCGCCCGGTGGATGCGGCCACCGACAGGTACGCCAGATCCGAGATGCCCTTCGCGCCGCCGGACAGGCGCCGCGTTCCGTCCACCACGTCGCCGCCCCAGATCCCATCGAGCACGAGCGACTGCATTCCCGCGGATCCGATTCCCGACGGATTCACCCAGGCGGCGCGCGCGGTCCCCTCCACGGCGACCGGGCGGAAGTCCGACGGAATCACCAGCGCGGCCGCTCGCACCGAGGGGGGCGGCGTGATCCCCACACTCAGTCCGATCAGGATCCCGACCAGTCGCTTCATCCGTTTTCCCGGCCCGCGAGAGCGTCGTACGAGAGCATCTTGGCGACGAGGCGCGCGGTCGCGAAGTCCGACACCCGGGACGTGTCCACCGGGGCCAGTTCCACCACATCCATGCCCACCACCGTCCGACGGAGGAAGACCTCGCGCAGGATCGCCAGCGCGTCCCACCAGCGCAGGCCGCCGGGCTCCGGGGTTCCGGTGGCCGACACCACGGACGGATCCAGCCCGTCCACATCGAACGTGACGTAGAGCTTGGCCGGCAGCGACGCCACGAACGCGGCCGCGTCAAACGAGGGCGACGTGGCTTCGCGTGCGGACACCAGCCGGACGTCCTTGCGCCCGGCCGCGAATCGGGCTTCTTCCGCGGAGTAGCTGCGCACACCCACGATCGTGCCGCCCCCACCCGGCAGGAGTCGGCGCATCACGCACGCGTGCGAGTGATCGTGACCCTCGTACTCGTCGCGGAGATCCGCGTGGGCGTCCAGCGAGAGCACGTGAACGGGCCCATGTTCTTCACGCACGGCCCGGACCGCGCCGATGGTGACCGAGTGTTCTCCTCCCAGGACGAACGGCTTGGCCCCGAGCCCCACCACATCGCGGACCGCCTGTTCCAGCCGGCGCGCGTACACATCCGGCGGATCGTCGGAGGGCAGCACCGTGGGCCCCAGGGCAAACGACAGCTCCTCCAGATCCACTCCGGTCTCGTCGTCCCGGGTCTCGACCTGCCGGGAGGCCTCCAGGATCGCCGCCGGTCCGCGGGCCGTGCCGCCTCCGTACGACACGGTGCCCTCGTACGGGGCGCTCACAAAGATCGTCCGGGCCGCGGCCGGATCCGCCCCGGAGCGGGTGGCGACCCCGCCAAAATTGTCGAACGACGTGGATTCCACGGAAACCTCGCGAGAAGAGGGGGATCGGGCGGAATCATGCGGGACCGCGCGCCTCTTGCCAAGCTTCTCCTCGTGCGCCATTGCCCCTTCAACTCCGGATTTGATAGAATCTTACGGGTGTACGAGGGTTCGCCCGACCCGTAAGTTGGAGTCGTTCACCGTGCGCCCCCGACCCCTCTCGGGAACCGGAGATGAATCGTATCTCAGCCATGCCAAGCGCCCTCGTTTCGCCGGGTCGCCTCTTCCAGCCCTGTGCCCTCCCGCCGCCACGTCGGCGCCTGGCCGGCGTGATCCGTGCGCTCGCGCCCGGAGCGCTGATCCTGGCCGCCGCGCTCGGCCCGGATCCCGCCTCGGCGCTGACGCTGCGGGTCCACCCGGACAGCGCCGCGGTTCCCGTGCCGAACTACTACGCCACCGTGCGGGAGGCCAATCTCGCCGCCGCGTTCGGGGACTCGATCGAGGTGTCCTCGGCCGGATCCCCCTACATCCACACGGCGGTCATGGTGCTCAAGGACGGGGTCACGTACCGCGGCGGCTTCGGCCCGGACTTCGAGGGCCCCAACTCGGTGACCTACGAAACCGCCATCGAACTGCAGCTG
>BQJX01000466.1 GCA_021604925.1 Gemmatimonadota bacterium | reverse complement strand
CGATAGGTGGAGCCGCCGTTGCCGGCAATCTGAACCGTGTCACCGCTGGCGGCCGCAGCGATCGCGTTCCGCACGTCGACGAAGTCTCCCGGTACCCGGACCACCGCCGCCTGCGCGACGGAGCCCGCCAGCAGCAGCCCTACCAGCACCAGCCCCGCCAGCAGCGTCGCGGCTCGCGGCGACCGGGCCGCCCGGGCAATTCGCAGGCAATGGGTTCGGTTCACGGCAATGCTCTCCCAGGGGCGGTTCAAAGCTCCAGCCGTTCTCCGGGGGCGAGAGCGTGCACCTCCGCCAGATCCCCCGCGAGTTCCACGAAACGGGAGGCATCCGGCTCGATGATCGGGAAGGTGGCGTAGTGACAGGGTATCACGTGCTTGGCCCGCAGCATATCCACCGCCCGGGCCGCGTGCGCCGGGCCCATGGTGAATCGGTCCCCGATCGGCAACACGGCCAGGTCCAGGTCCCAGAGTTCGCCGAACAGCTTCATGTCCCCGAAGAGTCCAGTGTCACCCGCGAAGTACAGATTCCGGCCATCCGCTTCCAGCACGAAGCCGGCCGCATGGCCCTTTCCCGCGCCGTGCTGCGCGTTCACCATATGGATCACGAGCCCGTCCAACTCGATGGCCCCTCCGATCGACATGGGCTCCACCGTGATTCCCTGCGCCTGGGCGTCCATGGCCGTCTCGAAGATGGCCACCAGTGTGGCCCCGGACTCCTTGCACATGGCAAAGGAGTCGCCCAGGTGATCGTCGTGGTCGTGGGTCAGCAGGATCAGGTCCGCGTCCAGAAGGTCGCCCGGCTGGGACGCAGCCAGCGGATTCCCCGTGAGGAACGGATCGATGACGAGCCGCCGGCCGGAGTCCAGGCGCAGCGCAAACGCGGAGTGTCCCAGGTATTGGATCTCCATGGTTCTCTCCCGCACGGAATTCTGAAGGGGGACCGCGAACGCAACGAGTCTACGGGATCAGAATCGGATCTTCAATCCGAGCATCACGATCGGTCCCGACCAATCATACCGCCCCTCGTGCGGGCGGCCACCCTTGTCCAGGTCTTCGAGGAGCGTCTCCGCGCTGCCCACGTCGGGCACCGTTTCGAGGTCGGAGATCTCGAGCGAGCGGCCCTCTCCCCCCTCGAAGATTCCCCGGAGGTTGCTCAGGCGAGTCTGGCCCGCCCGCACGTCTTCCGCTCCGAACGTGGCCTCGCCGAACTGGTACTTGAACTCCGCAAACGGGAACCAGCGGCCGCCCAGCGGCAGATCCACGCCCGCCTGCGCCTGCCAGCCCACATCCAGTCGCGTCCACGAGTAGAGTTCGATCAACCCGTCGCTCACGCCCAGTCGCTGGAGATCGGGACGGAAGGCCAGGAAGTCGTTCCCGATCGAGGTGACGACGGGCCCCACGCCCAGATAGGGTCGCACGGAACCCAAGGACGGCATGCGCCATTGTGCGGACAGGGCCACCGTGAACGCGTCGATCTTGGGGGGAAGCGAGGTGAACGTGACCGCAGCCTCGCCCCCGCGCTGGAAATACGACGCATCTCCCTCGAGCTGCAGCCATTCGAGCGCGTGCCAGCGCACCTTGACGCCGAACGGCAACGCCGAGGAAGCGTGCTCGTCGAACTGCCAGTCCTGGGGATCGTGCCAACCCACGTAGAGCGCGTAATCGCCGAAGTGGTACTTGCTGTCCAGGATCCGGTCGTTCAGCGTTTCGCTCGCGGCGGCCGAAGAGAAGGCAAGCGCGCAGAACGACCAGGCCAACGAGGACGAGAACCGAGACACGAAGGACTCCAAGGAAACTTGACAGCAAAGGGAGGGGTTTCTAGCGTGCCCACTATGCGTCCTCGAAATCCATTTAGCAATGCCCCGCCCCGTCCGCTGGGACGACCCGCAGGCACCTCGGGGCGGCTCCGGGCGGTATCCGCCGGTTTCGTCCCGTCCGTCCTCGCCCTTGTCCTGGCGGCGCTGCTCCTCGGAGCGCCCCGCGTGGCCGCCGAACCGGTCGCCGAGTTCCTGCCGGCGGACCACCCGGCCTGGAGCGACGTGGAGTTCCTCTTTCGCCGCGGCGGCCTGGATGGACTTCCCCTGTTCACCCGCCCGCTTCCGCGCACCGACATCGCCGCGGCCCTGCTGGAGACCCTGGCCACGAACCGGGAACTGGCCGGAACGCCGCCCGCCCGTCGACTCGCTCGCGAACTCCGGTTGGAACTCGCGGAACTGGGCGGCGCGACCGAGGAGCGGGAAACCTCTCCCCTCTTCGAGTGGCAGGGACCGGACTATCGCGTGCGCGCGCAGGCCGAGCTGCGACTGCGCGCCACCGTGACCGGCGACGAGGGCGAGATCCCGCCCGGCACGCGCGGCGGCTTCTCGGTCCGGGCCTACCTTCCGGGCGGCGGCTTCGTCACGTCGGACATCTCGCTGGAGAAGATCGTGGACGAGAATCCGCTGGGTGATTCCATCGTGAAGGAATCGCCCTGGTACACGTCCACGAACGAGACGTACGCGTCGTTCCGAACCTCGGCGGTGGACATCGCGTTCGGCCAGTTGAAGAACCGATGGGGCGAAGGCGCGTCCGGCACGCTGATGATGTCCGACGCCGCGCTGGCCGTTCCCGGACTCCAGTTCGCGCGCACGTTGGGAGACCGGGTTCGGGTGGTGGCGTTCACGGGGGCCCTGCACCATCCGGAGAACCGCTGGGTCTCGGCGCATCGGGTGGAGATCGCGGTGCTGCCCTCGCTGCGCGTGGGACTGCAGGAGGCCGCCGTGTACTTTTCCAGCGGCCTGGATCCGCTCTACGTGGTGGGCGTGATTCCCTTCTCCATGGTGCAGCGCCTGCACGATCGCACCGCCAGCCCCGACGAGTCGGTGACTCCCCATCGCAACAACGTCTTCGTCGGGATCGATGTGGCGTGGCGACCGCTCCCCGGCTGGCAGGTCGATGGCGAACTGCTCGTGGACGACCTTGCCACGGAGTCCTCGTCCCAGCCCGATCGCATCGGCTATCTCGGGGGGGTGGCCTGGTCCGGGTTCCTGCTCGGCGACACGGCGGACTTCCGCGCCGAGTTCGCCAAGGTGTACCGCTACACCTACTCCGTCTTCTACGAGGCCAATCTGGTCCAGGACGGCGTGCCGCTCGGCTACGGAAACGGCCCCGATGTGGAGCACGCCCAGGTCCACCTGGAGCGCGACCTGGGACGGGATCTTCGGATCGGGTTCGGTTGGGAGCGAACGCGCAAGGGCGAAGGCGCACCGGGGGAGTTCTGGGACATCAGCGACGGCCAGACCCGCG
>BQJX01000465.1 GCA_021604925.1 Gemmatimonadota bacterium | reverse complement strand
CCGGATCCGGCGGCGGGGAGCCGCCCGAGGTGGTGCGCCGTCAGGGAATCGAACCCCGAACCCACTGATTAAGAGTCAGTTGCTCTGCCAATTGAGCTAACGGCGCACTCGGTCGGACCGGTCGGGCACACTACCACCCGTTCTGCCCGGAAGCAAGACCCTGCGGCGGCGCGTGTCCCCCGCGGGGATTCGGCCGCTCCGCGGGCCAGGAGCCGCGGGTGGGGTGGATGACGGGACTTGAACCCGCGACAGCCTGAGTCACAGTCAGGCGCTCTACCAACTGAGCTACACCCACCACGTACCCGACGGCGACTCCCAGGAGCCGACGAATGGCGCGCCCGGCAGGACTCGAACCTGCGACCCACGGCTTAGAAGGCCGTTGCTCTATCCAGCTGAGCTACGGGCGCGAGAACGGGAAGGTCCCCAGCGTGTCACTGCCGGTTGGTCGGGGCGAGAGGATTCGAACCTCCGACCCCCTGCTCCCAAAGCAGGTGCGCTACCGGACTGCGCCACGCCCCGCCTCACCGCGTTCGGCCGATTCATTCCTTCCGGGCGAATCCGAGGAAGGGTACGGACCCGCCCACCCAGTGTCAAGCGAGACGGCCCGCCCACTCCCGGAGAAGACGCCCCATGGCGTCCTGGGCGTTCACCAGCGCCCGCCCCCGATGCGACAGCGCGGCCTTCTCCCGGCGGCTCATCTCGGCAAAGGTGCGCTGGGTGCTGTCCGCCACGAAGAGCGGGTCGTAACCAAAGCCGCCGTCCCCCCGCTCCTCCGTGAGGATCCGCCCGGAGCACTCCCCCGCCACGACCATTTCGAGGTCTCCCGGGAGCGCCAGCGCCAGCACGCACACGAACCGGGCGGTCCGCTGCTCCTCGGGAACGTCCCGGATCCGCTGCACCAGGAGCGCGCGGTTGGCGGCGTCGTCCGCATCCTCGCCGGCAAAGCGCGCGGAGCGCACACCCGGCTCGCCACCCAGCGCATCCACCACCAGTCCGGAGTCGTCCGCCAGCGCGGCCAGGCCGGTGGCGGCGCAGACCTCGCGGGCCTTCTTGCGCGCGTTCGCCTCGAACGTGTCGCCGTCTTCGACGGTTTCGGGAACGTGGGGAAACTCATCCATCGAGGTGAACGTGACGCCGGGCACGTGAAACGCGTCCCGGATCTCGTCCACCTTGTGCGGGTTGCGCGTGGCCAGCACGACCACGGCGTCAGCCATGCGCGACCGGTTCCAGTCCCAGCGCCTTGCGCTGCTGGGCCACCAGCTCGTCGGAACCCTTGCGCGCCAGACGCAGCATCTCGGCCAGCGACTCTTCCGTGTACGGATCGGACTCCGCGGTGCCCTGCACTTCCACGTAGCGTCCGTCGGCCGTGACCACCACGTTCATGTCCACGTCCGCGCGCGAGTCCTCGGAGTACGGCAGATCCAGCATGGGCTCACCGTCCACAATGCCCACGGAGATGGCGGCCACCAGCTGCTTGAGCGGCCACGAATTGATGCGGTCGTTCTTGCGCAGGTACTCGCACGCCTCGTGCAGCGCCACGCACGCTCCGGTGATGGACGCGGTGCGCGTGCCGCCGTCGGCCTGCAGTACGTCGCAATCCAGCGTGATCGTGCGCTCGCCCAGCGCGTCCATGTCCGTGACCGCGCGCAGCGACCGTCCGATGAGGCGCTGGATCTCCAGCGTGCGTCCGCCGGTCAGGCTGCGTCGGCTACGCGTGTTGGTGCTGCGCGGCAGCATGCCGTACTCCGCCGTGACCCAGCCGCGCCCCTGCCCGCGCAGGAAACCCGGCACGCCGTCTTCCACCGAGGCGGTGCACAGCACCCAGGTTCCGCCCATCTTGATCAGGCACGATCCCTCGGCGTGTTTGGCAAACCCGGTCTCCATGGAAACGGGGCGGATCTCGTCAAACGTGCGTCCGTCCAAGCGACTCATTCACTGCTCCTATCGGTAGTCGTCCACCGGCAACGGCCGGCTCAGGTCCGTGTGTCCGGCCAACGTGGCGGCCACGTCGCCATCGATGAGAATTCGCACGCGATCCACCCCGGGGAAGTTCCGGCCGATGGTGGTCACCAGGCATCGAATCGTTTCGATCTCGGCGGCGGACCCGCCCGGATGATCCGTGGTCAGGTGGTCGGAGAAGTTCACGGTGACCTCGCCCTCCTGATCGAAGAACGTGGACAGCACCAGCGTCCCCGCGGGAAACGGGCTGGGCCCGGACTCCGGACCGGCGATCAGTTCCTCCACCGTGCGGCGCACGTCCACCGCCAAAAAGTCGCTGCCCAGGATCTCGCGTGTCTCGCGCTGCAGTCCGCCGGAAGCTCCGGGGAAGAACAGGTTCACGGAACGGGTCCCGGCCACTTCCACGGCCACGGGCGCCACCACGCCGGAGTCCTCCCGGCGCAGCGCCGCAAAGAGCCCCACCGCGATCGCCAGCACCGCCACGCCGGCCAGGACGAACCACTTTTTCAAGGGGTCCCTCCGGAGTCACGGAACTGCAGAACGCCCTGCGCCAGGGCCGAGGCCACGGTCTCCTGGAAATCCGAATCCACGAGTTGCCCCGCGTCCTCCCGGTTGGTCAGAAAGCCGCACTCCACCAGCACCGCCGGCATGGTGGCGCCGGCCAGCACGGCGTACCCGGCACTGCGCGCACCGCGATTGGGCAGCGGCACGCTCTCGCCCAGCGCCTCCAGCAACGTCTCCGCAAACGCGGACATCTCGCTCTGCAGTCCGGGATCCGGCTCCCCCCAGCGCGCAAACTCGGACGGCGCGTGCGCACCGTCGCCGCTGAAGGTGCCCACCGAGAAACCGCGCTCGCCCCCGTGGAACCAGCCGTTGCCGTGCAGCGAGATGAACAGGTCCGCGCGATTCGAATTGGCGATTCCGGTGCGATCCTCATTGGACAGGAAGCGATCGTCGTCGCGGGTCAGGATCACACGAAGGCTCTCGTCCTCGTCCTGGAGGCGCCGGCGAAGGTACTGCGCGATCGCCAGCGTGATCTCCTTCTCCGCGACGCCACTCGTGGTCACGATGCCCGGGTCGGACCCGCCGTGTCCCGGATCGATCACGACCACACGCACCTGCCGCGGTCGCGGCGCCGCGCGACGTTCGAAGTCGGGCAACGGGATGTCGTCGGCCGTGCCCTCGCTCACCGCAATGAGCAACCGCGGCGGCGACGTCCGACGCAGCACCTCCGCCGTTCCGCCGTAGGGTCCCAGGTGCAGCGTGATCACGGCTTCCGCGGGAGTCTGCGCCGTCTCCAGGCTGTCGATGAGCCCCAGCCCCTTC
>BQJX01000464.1 GCA_021604925.1 Gemmatimonadota bacterium | reverse complement strand
GGAGACGCTTCAGGCGGCCCGCGAAATCGACCGCGGGCACGCCATCGATCGCTTGGAGATGACGGACGAGCCGCTGGTTGTGGCCGCCGCCCGCCTGCGCGAAGCCCTGCACCTGCCGGGCCTGTCGGTGCAGACGGCGATCCTCTGCCGCGACAAGTCCGCCATGAAGGACCACCTGCGCGCCCAGGGCATCTCGTGCGCGCAGTCGATTGCGGCGGATTCCCCGGAGGCGATCCACGCCTTTGCCGAGCGCGAGGGCTTTCCCATCATCATCAAGCCGCGCGCGGGGTTCGGTTCCCTCCATACGCACCGCGTCGAGTCGCGGGCGGATCTGGAGCGAGTCCTCCCCACCCTCTCACTCGGACCTGGCCGCTCGGTTGCGGTCGAGGAGTTCGTGGAGGGTCACGAAGGAGTCTACGATACGATCTGGCTGGACCAGGACTCCGGGCATGACTTCGTGGGGCACTACTACCCGGGCTGTCTGGAAGCCACGGTGGATCGCAGCGTCTGCCCGCAGATCGTGGTCACCAATCGGCTGGACGAAGAGACCTACCGGGAGCTGCGCCGGGTGGGACAGCAGGTGAACCGGGCGCTCGGCATCACCCGCGGCGCCACGCACATGGAGTGGTTCTTCGGGCCCAAGGGGCTGAAGTTCTCGGAGATCGGCGCCCGACCCGCCGGCGAACGGATCTGGGACCTGTACCGGGTGGCCAACGACCTCGACGTCTACCGGGAGTGGGCCCACGCCGTGATCCACGGGCGGACGTCGCAGCCGGCGAGCCGGCGCTACGCCACCGGCGCCATCCAGGTCCGCCCGGACCGGGACGGCCGCTACGTGGGCCACCACGGGCTGGACGAGATCCGGCGCTTCTGTGAGGGCGCCATCTACGAGGCCCAGATCCCCCCGCCGGGCACGCCCACCCAGCCGGTCGAGAAGGGATGGATCGTGAACACCTGGTTCCGGCTCAAGCACCCGGACTACGACCGGCTCCGCGAGATGCTCGACTTCATTGCCCGGACGGTCCGCGTGGTCGCCCAGCCGACCTAGCCGCCCGCTCCGCGGGTTTCGCCGAGCGGCGGCGCTCGCGACCACCCCCCATTTCCACCGTAGCGCCTTCCCCGCCGTTCCCCTATGCTCTCGCACGAGTTTCGCGCCCAAGCCGGGTGCTGGTGTCTCAACCCAGGAGGACAAACCCCAATGCATCGCTTCTGTACGCTGGCCATTGCCGCCGCGCTCGCTCTCTGTGTCACCCTCCCCAGTCCCGCGCAGAGCGAGGGGATGGACGACGTGTCCTGGTACGCCCTGGGCGGCCTGAATCTCCCGTTCGGAAACTTCGGGGATCTCGCCGGCATCGGCTTCGGCGGTGGCATCGGGGCCAAGAAGCCCTACAACGAGCAGGTCACGTTCCGCGGCGAGGCGGGCTACACGCGTTTCGCCGGCAAGGACTTCGGTACGGGCACCAGCATGATCTCGTACACCGTGTCCATGATCCCCGTGGTGGCGCTGGCCGAGTGGCACTTCGATCCCGCGGCGGACTTCTACGGGCTCGGTGGGCTCGGGTACTTCCACATGAGCATCGACGTGGATGCCCCCGCCATCAACACGGGCTTCGGTTCTTTCTCGGCCTCGGGCAGCACCTCGGACGGCGAGATCGGTCTGGTCGCCGGCGGTGGAATGCAGGCCAGCCCGGAGTTCGCAATCGAGGCGCGTCTGATTCTCATCAGCGATGGCAGTCAGATCGCGGCGAACGCCACGTACACGTTCTAGTCAACGTTCCGGAGTTCGGAGCCGGCCTTCGGGGCGGCGCCCGCAGCAAAGCCCCCTGGCCATGCGGCCGGGGGGCTTTCTGCTTGGCCGGTTCTTCGCGCGGCGCGCCGGGGGGCTTTCCTCCTGGGCGGTTCTTCGGCCGGCGCGCCGCGGGGCTTTCCCCGCGGGCGACTCTGGACGGGCTGGGCCGGCGCGCCGCCGCGGCCCTCGCCGCTAGACTCCCTCGAACTCGGGATGGTAGCGGACCACGCCTTGCTTCCCCGCCGCCGCTCCCTTCTTCAGCTCCGCCAGGAGGAACACTTCTTCCGGCGCCGGATGTTCCCAGCGAATGCCGAACTGCACCGTGGGGACGAATCCGAAGCGCGGATAGTACGTGGGATGTCCCAGCACGAAGACGAGTTCGTGTCCGCGTTCGCGACAGAAGTCCAGGCCGGCACGGACGAGCTGCGTTCCGATTCCCTGTTGCTGGTGATCGGGATCGACGCTCATGGGACCCAGCGCCAGTGCATCCTGCTGGTGTTCGCCGCGGTCCAGCGTGACCGGAGTGAACAGCACGTGCCCCAGCACGCGACCCTGTCGTTCCTTCACCAGCGAGATCCACGGATGCACGCGCCCCCGCAGCCGATCCACGAGACGTCCCTCCGCCGGCTGTCCGAACGCCCGATCGGTCACCTGGCGAATCGCCGCAAAGTCCCCCGGTTCCTCGCTGCGAACCATGGCGGTTCCTCCTACTTCAGGTAGCCCAGCGCGCGCAGTCGCTCCAGCTGCGCGTCGGAAGGCGCCGCGGCCGACGTGGACTCGGGCGCCACCAGCGCGGACCGCCACTCGTCCATCGCCTCGGCCAGCGCGCGCAACGCGTCGGGGTTCCGGGCCGCCACGTCGTTCTTCTCGCCGGGATCCCGCGCCAGGTCGAACAGCTGCCACGTCTCCGTGGCGACGTTCCGGATCCCCTTCCAGCGACCCTTCCGGACCGAGCGCGCCAGCACGCGATCCTCGGGCGAGGGCGTGCGCCCCGCCTCCGCGGCCAGTTCCAGGTTCTCCGGCGTCCACGGATCGTAGCTGACTTCCGCGAAGTCGGTTCGCACCGTCCGGTCCGGCCCCAGCAGGTCCCGCCCGGGGCCGTCCCCCGGCTCCAGTCCCACCAGCGAGAGCAGCGTGGGTGCCACGTCCAGCAGCCACGCACCGTCCGGCCGCGACTCCGCGGGAACGCCGGGACCCGCCAGGATCAGCGGAACGGAGACCACTTCGCGATGGAGGCTGCGCGTGTGTCCGATCCACCCGTGCTCGAAGAACTCCTCACCGTGATCGCCGGTCAGAACCACCACCGTGTCGTCGGCGAGTCCGCGACGCTCCAGTTCATCCAGGAGCCGGCCCACTGCACGGTCCAGGAACCGCACTTCGCCGTCGTAGAGCTCCCGCAGGAACCGTACGTCCGCCGGTCCCAGCCGCGGCGCCAGACGCCGGATCTCGCCGATGTCCATCCCCGGCCGGAGCGGTCCCTCGTACGCGCCGAGTCGCGACAC
>BQJX01000463.1 GCA_021604925.1 Gemmatimonadota bacterium | reverse complement strand
GAAGTTGACCGGTCGACTTGACCTGCCCAGCGATGCCCCGCGCGCGATGGCGCTGTTTGCCCACTGCTTCACCTGCTCCAAGAACGCCAAGGCCGCCACCAATGTGAGTCAGGCGCTAACCGCGAGCGGGATCGGCGTTTTGCGTTTCGACTTCACCGGCCTCGGCAACAGCGAAGGCGACTTCGCCAACACGAACTTCTCTTCGAACGTGGACGATCTCTACGCGGCCGCGGATGCCCTGCGCAGCCGACACCGCGCGCCGGATCTCCTCATCGGGCACTCGCTGGGGGGCGCCGCCGTGCTGGCCGCCGCGCCCGGCATCCCGGAGTCGCGCGCGGTCGCCACCATCGGCGCACCGAGCGACCCGGGGCATGTGGTCCATCTGCTGGGCGGGCATCTCGATCAGATCGAGCAGGACGGCGAGGCCGAGGTGGTCCTGGGCGGGCGCCGCTTCCGCATCCGCCGACAGTTCGTGGACGACGTGCGCGAAGCCGGCCTGCTGGCCGCGCTTCCCAAACTGAAACGATCGCTGATGATCTTCCACTCGCCGGTGGACGACCTCGTGGGCCTGGACCACGCGCGCAAGCTGTTCGAAGCCGCGCGCCATCCCAAGAGCTTTGTTGCATTGGACGGCGCGGACCATCTGCTCACTCGCCCGGAGGATGCCCGCTTTGTCGCGGACACCCTGGCGGCCTGGGCCTACCGCTACCTCTGATCGACGCGTCGCTCCGGGACGCTACGCCGCCGCCGTCTCAGCCAACATCTTGTCCACATCGGCACAGGTCTTCTTGACGCCGGCCACTGACACGTCCAGCGCCTTCCGCTCCGCGTCCGTCAGCTGGGTCTCCACCACCTTTTCCACGCCGTTCTTGCCGAGCACCACCGGCACTCCCACGAACATGCCGTCCACTCCGTACTCGCCTTCCAGCAGCACGCACGCGGCGGTCACCCGCTTCTTGTCGAAGAGAATCGCCTCCGCCATTTCCAGCGCCGAGATCGCCGGCGAAACGAACGCGGAACCCGTACCCAGGAGCCCCACCACTTCTCCGCCCGCCTTGCGCGTCCGCATCTCGATGGCGTCCAGCTCGGCGGACGAGAGGAACTGCTCCACCGGCATGCCGGCCACGCGACAGCAGCTGCGCACGGGAACCATGTCGTCGCCGTGGCCGCCGAGCACCAGCGCCTCCACGTTCTCCACGCTCACGCCGATCGCGTCCGCCACGAAGTAGCGGTAGCGGGCGGAGTCCAGCACGCCCGCCATGCCCACCAGCTTGTTCTTGGGCGGGTTCAGCTTGCGATGCAGCGTGTACACGATGGCGTCCAGCGGATTGGCGATGGAGATCACCATGGCGTTGGGACAGTACTTCTTGATTCCGTCCGCGACCGCGCTGGTGACCTTGAGGTTGATGGACAGCAGCTCTTCCCGCGAGGGCATGGTGCCGTCGGGGCGGGCCTTGCGCGGTACGCCCGCGGTGTTGATGACGAGATCGCAGCCGGCCAGCACGTCGTAGTCACGACCCGCTTCGATGGCGACGTCGCTGCCGATGATGGGCGTGGCTTCCAGGATGTCGAGCGCCTTGCCCTGGGCCACGGACTGCTTCTGCGTGGTGGCCTGCTTTTCCGGAGGATCGTTCGGATTCACGAAGGGCGCCGGATCCGTCACGGCCACCGTCTTGGCGAGACGCCGACGGACCAACTCCTGGACGAGCACACCGCCGATGTTTCCTGCGCCGATGACACCGATCTTGTTGACCACGGTTCGATTCCTTTCCGCACCGAGAGACCCGGCGTCGTCCATCCCAGTTCGTGTGCCGGACCAGATTGTCCGGGCACAGGAGGTATTCGTCCGAGTCTACTGCGCGCACGCAGGGGATCAAGGTCGATCGCCCGGAAGGGCGCCCCGGAGGGCGCCGGGGTCGCCTAGCGAGGCGTGCCCGTTCCCCGTTCCAGCAGGTGGTAGGAGCCCGCCGGGAACGCCCCGAAGGATTCCTCCTGGCCGTCGGTCCAGCGAACGACCACGGAATCCACCTGCTTTGCGCCCGCCAGGCCCAGGTGGACGCGGGGGTCGCTGGCGGCCAGGTAGCTCTGGGCCGAGATCACGTCGCGATGAACGGTGGCGGCACCCACCTGCAGGGTCAGCGCGGCGCCCAGCGCATCGGCCCCGGAGCGCTCGCGCACCCGGAACCCCGCCCACGCGCCGCGCTCGCGCACGTTGCGGAGCATCTGCACCGGTCCGTCGCGGTTGACCACGAGGACGTCCACGCCGCCGTCATTGTCCACGTCGCCGAAGATCGCCGCCCGGCTCGTGAGCTTCTGTTCCGCGGCCGTGCCGCCGCGGGGCAGGACCTCGTCCAGGGTTCCGTCGGCCTGGCCGGCAAACAGCAGATTGGTCTCGCCGAACGGATCGCCCTGGTAGCTTCCCGAAGGAAGTGTGACCCGACCGTTCGCAAAGTAGAGGTCCAGCCGGCCGTCGTTGTTGAAGTCGCGGAAGCCCACGCCGAACCGCGTGTACTTCTTCGTCTTGAATCCCAGACCAATGGACACCGAACGATCGAAGAAGTACCCGTCGCCCTCGTTCTCGTAGTACGAGTCCGTCTCCTGCGAGAAGTTCACCACGAGGAAGTCGCGGTCGCCGTCGTCGTCGTAGTCCACGATGGCCATGCCCATTCCGGCCTTCGCGTAGCCGTCCTCGTCGCAGGCGCACCCGCGGATCAGCGCGTCTTCCTGGAACTGCAGGTTTCCCTCGTTGATCCACAGATGGTCAAAGAGCTTGTCGTTCGCCACGATGATCTCGGGAAGGCCGTCGCCGGTCACGTCGGCGCAGACCACGCCGAGCCCGTTGCCGAACGTGCCCACCATGCCGGCGGTCTCGGAGACGTCGGTGAACGTGCCGTCGCCGTTGTTGCGGTAGAGCGTGTCGCGCGAAGGCGAGTCGTAGTGCGTGGGGACGCAGTAGCCCAGGTCGCCGGCGGGGCCCACGCAGTCGATCTCCGTCTCGAGGCTCCAGGTCACGTAGTTCGCCACAAAGAGATCCAGGTCGCCGTCCAGATCGAGATCCGCGAACGCGGCGCTGGTTCCCCAGCCCGGATCGCCGGTGCCGGATGCCGCGGTCACGTCCACAAAGCGGCCGCCGCCGTCGTTGCGGAGCAGCGCGTTCGGGCCGCAGTTGGTCACGTAGAGATCGGGGTCGCCGTCCCCGTCAAAGTCGCCCACGGTGGCGCCCATGCCGTAGCCGCGGTCATCGGCACCGGAACCCTCGGTGCCGTCGACAAACGTGCCGTTTCCCTGGTTCCAGTA
>BQJX01000462.1 GCA_021604925.1 Gemmatimonadota bacterium | reverse complement strand
GCGTTTCCACGCTAGCGGGCCATGTCCAGGGATCTCGCGACCTCCAGGATGGCGGCGAACTCCTCGGTCCGTGCGGGAATGAGCGCGCTTCTCCGGAACGCTTCGAGCAACGCCGGATCCTGCATGTTCACCAACGCCGTCTGCAGGCGCTGCGTGAAGCCCGCTCCGAACATCGTTTCCAGTTCCGGATGGGCCGTGAAGTTGTAGTCGGCGTAGTCCGGCGTCTGCCAGATGATGCGACAGAGGTCCGGGTCCACCTTGCCCTCGCGCACCCACGCGTCGTAGGTGGTGTAGCTCACCGCACCCACTTCGTACGCGCCGGCGGCCACCTGCTCGATCGTCTTGTCGTGCGAACCCGAGAAGCCGAACTCCTGCTGAAAGAACTCGCGCGGCGACTTTCCCGTGTTCTGACGGATGAAGTGCTCCGGCATGAGGCGCCCGGATGTCGACTTGGTGGATCCGAACGTGAACGTGCGGCTGGCGATCTCCATCGGGAACTCGTCGGAGCGTTCCAGCCCGGTGGACGCGTTGGCAATGAAGTACGAGTAGTACCGGGGATCCTCCGCCCCCTGCACGATGGCCGGAGCGCCGGGCACCGCTTGCCGAGCCTGGACGCCCGTGAGGCCGCCGAACCAGGCCAGCTGGATGTCCCCGTTCTTGAACATCTCCACGGAGGCGCCGTAGTCGCTGGACGGCACGTACTCCACGGGCACGCCGAGTTGCTCCGACAGGTACGCGGCCACGGGGTTGAACTTGCGGGTGAGTTCGGTGGTGTTGTCGTCCGGGATCGCACTGAAGCGAAGCACCGCGGTGGCGGGAGCGTCCTGCTTCTGGGCGCCGCAACCGAAGGTCGTGAGCGCCGCGATGGATAGCGCGGCCAGGATCATTGTGTGTCTCATCTCACTCTCCTCAGAAGGACATTCTGCCCCAGAGGTCCACGCGGTTCGCGTCGCCGTCCGGAGCGTTGACGTAGTCGGTCTTCCAGTGGATGAACTCCAGGCCCACCTGCACCCGGTCCAGCGCGCGCAAGCCCAGGCCGCCGTAGGCCGCCTGGTTCTTCGTTCTCATGCCGTCGCTCAGATCCGCGTCCTTCGGGTTGTCCACGGAACCGCCCGCGGCCACGGACCATCGCTGGTTCAACTGAACGCGGATCTCGCCCCAGCCGCCGACCGTCCGGATCTCCTTGTTCAGCGCCTGGTTGATGCCCTGGCCGATTCCGGCCCGAACGTCGTCGGCGTTCTGCGCGGTGAACGCTTCACCGATCACGGTGAGACGCTTCCCCACCGGGATCTTCACGTGGCCGGCCAGGAGCGTGGCGTCGAAGTCCGACTCGGCGAGTGCCGTGCCGGTATCCACCACCACCCGGTCCCGATGGAAGTGACCGGACACGCCGATCAGGATCGCCGACAGGTCCAGCTCGGCGAGGCCCTGCATGGCGGGCAGCATGGCGTACGAGCCGTCGCGAATGCCGTTGCCATCCAGGTCGCGATTGTTGATGGCGTTCGGCGTGGCCACGGCGACGGCGATCCGGGCATTGCCTTCGCCGACCTGGGGCCGGAGCGAGAAGCGAAGCTGGGGACGGCGGTCGCCCGGGTTGCCCGAGTTCCACATCATGGAGTCGTGGTTGACGAACGGGTAGAGGGGGGAGATCACATCCCAGGTCTGGCCGGCCAGAACCTCCCAGACCCCGCGGGAGACGGTGAAGTACCCGTGACGCATTCGGACCGCCTGGCGGGACTCGCTGCCTCCGTTCTGGAAGTCCGCCTCGATCTTTCCGGCAATGGAGACGTCGTTGCCAACCGTCGTCTTGGCGATGTTGACGCCGAATCGCGTGAGACGCGGGTGAATGTTGATCTCGCCCTGGTCCTTGGCGACCTGGTCGGGGTCGGTGGGGTTGGCCACCTCGCTCAGAACCCAACCCGGGGACTGCGCCGAGTTCATGGGCGAGTCGTTCAGGATTCCGTCCAGACGGACGAACCCGTAGGGCTGGAGTGCGGGAGAGTCGGCGGAGGCCGTCAGGGTCGGGCTCAGTACCAGCGTGACGGCAAGCAGACATCGGGACATCTTCATACGGCGGCTCCTGGGAGCCGGACGTGGCATTCGATCAGCGCGGTGGACGCACAGCGACCTACGCGCAGCTGAACAGCGGGCCAGCGAAACGCGAGGTCAGCGAGGTGGGCACAACCCGGTGCCCGAGCAACGCGTTCAGCGTCGGCGAACTAGCGCATTCATCGGACAGTCCGGGTGAGAGGAACGCCCGTCAGCGGATCTGACGGTGCCCCCTCATGTTCGCGCCAATCGGGCCGCCCCGTCAAGGGGAGCCTACAGCCAATGTTTGCGCCGGAAGATCCAGAACTGCAGGGCGGCCACCGCCACCAGGATGACGCAAACCGCCGCAAACGCCCACGGATTCTCCGTGCCCGGAATGCCGCCCACGTTGATGCCCAGGAGCCCCGTGAGCAACCCCAGCGGGAGGAAGATCCCGGCCACGATCGACAGCACGTACATCGTCTTGTTCATCTGCTCGGAGAGTCGGCCGTTCAACTCGTCCTGGGCCACGGCCGCCCGGTCGCGGGCCGCATCCAGGTCCTCCACGTATCGGGTTGTGCGGTCGGCGAGCTCGCGGAGCTGAACCCGGGTCAGGTCGTCCATCCATCCGATCCGTTCGTTCTGGAGACGGGCCATGACCTCGCGCTGCGGCGACAGGTAGCGGCGGATCGAGATGGCACGCCGTCGAAAGGCACCGAGTTTGGTTCGCAGATCGTAGCTCTCCGCGCTGAGCACCTCGTCCTCCAGGGAGTCCACCTGGTCGTCCAGGTCCGCGAGAACGGAGCCCATCCGCGTGGTCAGGATGTCGGCGAACGCGACCAGGAAGTTCGCTGGGCTCTTGGGGGCCCGGCCGGCCGCCAGCGCGGCTCGCAGGTCGTCCACGGCCCGGAGGCGGCGGTGCCGCGTGGTGACAATGCGGTGCTCTTCGATCCAGATTCGGATGGCCACCATGTCCTCCGGATCGGAATTGGGATTGAAGTTCATTCCGCGCAGGATCACGAGCAGTCCGCCGTGGGTCACGATGCTGCGAGGCCGGGTCTCGCCAGCGGTCAGGACTTCCACTACCGTGGGGTCCAGCCGGCTCTGTTCGTGGAGCCACTTCCGCGCCGGTTCGGCCGTGTAGTCCAGATGCACCCACAGGAATCCCGCGCCGGGTTTCCACGCGGTCACGCCCGCCCAGTCGAGTTCGGTACCCTGGCCTGTCCCGTCCAACGCGTAGGCCGCGAGCAGCCCTTCATCGCCCGGCATCC
>BQJX01000461.1 GCA_021604925.1 Gemmatimonadota bacterium | reverse complement strand
GGAGCCTGGTGCTCAGTCTGTGGAAAGTGGACGACCAGGCCACGTCGCTGCTCATGGCCCGGTTCTACGAGAACCTCACCCGGCGTGACCTGCGCAAGGCCGATGCCCTGAAGGACGCGCGCCAGTGGTTGCGCACGTGGGAGGATCCCTCCGGGGAGACGCCCTTCTCGCATCCGGCCTACTGGTCGGCGTTCATCCTCCTGGGCGATCCGGGCGGGACCGATCCGGGCTGACCTTGCCGGACCCGGCGCACTCCCGATAGACTGCGCGCAACGTGACGTGCCCCGGAGGTCCGCCTTGAACGATTCCGAGATGCTGGAGACCCGCGTCGAGAGTCGAGGGGCCGCTTCGCGGCTCGCGGACTTCGTCCACTTCGATCGACGCACGCAGCTCGAAGCGTTTCACGGCCTGTCCCGCGCAGCGTTGATCTACGCGCTCACCTACACCTGCGCATTCCTGGGCGGATGGCTCGCGGAACGGGCGCATCGCGAAGCCGGCGTGGGCGACCCTCCGATCCAGGCCTTCGTGGTGGCCGGGGTCGCCATCTCCGTGGCGCTGGGGGTGTGGCTGTTCACCGCCCGGCACCGCATTCCGGTGTCGATGTTCACCGGCGTGGGCATGGCATTTGCCATCTTCGGATCGCTGGGCATTGTCGGTTCGAACTGGCACTGGCGTCCGGCGCTGGAGGCCCCGAACCTGGTCGTGGTGGGGGTGCACTGGGTCGGCATCTGGATTCTCATGTTCCCGGCCATGATGGTACTCACTCCGCGACAGGTCCTGTTTGCCGGCACCGTCAGCATGCTGTGGATCCCGGTCGTCATGGGGCTGTCGTTGAGCGTGGAGGGCCTCCCCGAGATCGATGGCGTTCCGTCGATGGCGCCCGTCTGGTCCGCACTGACCGAGCTGCTGATTCCGATCGCCATCTGCGTGGGGATCGCGGTGTTCCTCTCGGCCCGCATCTTCACGCTCACCCGGGACGTTTCGCGCGCGCGGCTGATGGGCAACTACCAGCTCCAGCACAAGATCGGCCAGGGCGGCATGGGCGAAGTGTGGGCCGCCAAACATCGGCTGCTGGCCCGGCCGGCCGCGATCAAGATCATCCGCGGATCCGGGAAACCCGGATCGTCCGGCGACACCGGCGTGCGCCGCTTCGAGCGGGAAGCGCAGGCCACGGCCGCCCTCACGTCGCCGAACACGATCAGCGTGTTCGACTTCGGGACCAACGAGGACGGGTCGTTCTACTACGTCATGGAATTGCTGGAGGGACTGAATCTCCGGGAGCTCGTGGACCAGACCGGTCCGCTGCCGCAGGAGCGCGCCATCCACTTTCTTCGACAGGCGTGTGCGTCGCTTGCGGATGCGCACAGCCACGGACTCATCCATCGCGATGTGAAGCCCGCGAACGTCTACATCTGCCGACGCGGACTCACCTACGACTTCGCCAAGGTTCTGGACTTCGGGCTGGTGAAGAGTGCGCGTACCGACTGTGACACCCAACTCACGGGGGAGGGCACGGCCAGCGGAACGCCCGCGTTCATGTCCCCCGAGATGGCCATGGGCAGTCCGAACATCGACGGTCGGGTGGATGTCTACGCGCTCGGTTGCGTGGCGTACTGGCTGCTCACCGGCAAGCTCGTATTCGAGGCGACGTCCGGCGTCGCCATGGTCGTGAAACACGCCAAGGAGCCCCCGCCGCCGATGGCCGAGCGCACCGACGCCGCAATCGATGCCGAGTTGGAGCAGCTCACCCTGGATTGCCTGGCCAAGGAGCCGGCCGGCCGGCCGGGCACCGCCCTGGAACTGGATGGTCGACTGGCCGCGATCGAGCAGCGGCTCGGCCCGTGGACCCAGGATCGCGCGGAGCGGTGGTGGCGCAGCCACCTTCCCCAGCTCGTGACCCAGGAGCGCACGATCCCATTGACCACCGAAGGGTCTCCCGCGTGAAGCGCGCTTCACCTCCCGTTGGACACCCCGTCCAGGCCCCGGTAGCCGCCGCCACCCTGTGCGCATTCGCCATGATCGCCAACCAGGTCGGCGGCAAGGCCGTTCGCGACGCGCTGTTCCTCTCGGAAATCGGGATCGAGTCGCTCCCGCTCATGGTGATCGCCAGCGCGATCGTCACGATCGGGGCCGTGCTGATTGCGGGTCGCGTGCTGAACACGTTCGGGCCCAAGCTCCTGGTCCCGGCCGCGTTTGCGGCCAGCGCCGTCAGCCAGTTCGTGATCTGGCCGCTTGTCACCACCTTCCCGCGCATTGCGGCCGTGGGTCTCTACGCGCACCTGGCCCTCTTCGGCGCCGTGCTGATCTCCTGGTACTGGTCGATGATCGGGGAACGGCTCGACCCCAGCACGGCCCGCCGCCGAATCGCCTGGATCGCGGGGGGTGGCACCGCCGGGGGCCTGGCCGGCGGGGCGTTGGCCGGCGGCCTGTCCTCCGTGGCTCCCCTGGAAGCCATGCTGCCGGTCCTGGCCGGACTGCACGTGGTCTGTGCGGGACTCGCGTGGGCCGTGGCCCGGGGCATCGATCACGACCACGGGCTCCACGACGATCAGGAGAGGGGCCGATCGGGGCTGCAGATCCTGGCCGAGATTCCGTACCTCCGGAATCTGGCGTTTCTCGTGGCGGTCACCACCGTGGCGGCCACGCTGATCGACTGGGCCTTCAAGATGCACGCGGCCGAGACGTACACCGGCGAGGCGCTGCTCCGCTTCTTTGGTCTGTTCTACACGGCGGTGGCGGCCGCCACCTTCCTGGTCCAAACGGTTCTCACCCGTCGGCTGCTGGCCGCCGGAATCTCCCGCACGATCTCGATTCTCCCGTCCATGATTGCCCTGGGCGCCACGGTGGCGCTGGGACTGCCGGCGGCCATCGTGATGATCCGAGGCGCCGAGTCGGCGCTGCGCAGCTCGCTGTTCCGCTCCAGCTACGAGCTCTTCTACAATCCGATCCAGCGCCAGGCCAAGCGCGCCACCAAGACGCTGGTGGACGTGGGCTTCGATCGACTGGGGGACGCCGCCGGAGGCGCGCTGATCCAGCTGGTGCTGCTGGCCGGAGTGGCGGCGGCCCGCTCTATCGTCCTGGGAATCTCGGTGGCCCTGGGGCTCCTGGGTCTGGTCCTCGCCCGTCGCCTGCATCAGGGGTACATGCAGGCGTTGGAGACGAGTCTGGTGGACCGGGCCCGCCACCTCGACGCGGGCGGCGCGCCGCCCTCTTCTTCCGCCCAGGAAACCAGCCTGGACCTGCAGGCGTCGGCCTCGTATCTGCAAACGGTTTCCCAGCTGGAGCTCTCGGGGAGCTTTCCCGACCTC
>BQJX01000460.1 GCA_021604925.1 Gemmatimonadota bacterium | reverse complement strand
GCCATCAGGTTCTGTTCCCTGAGGCGACTGATCACCTCACGGTCGTTTCGTGCCGAGAGCACGCCCGACACGACTCCTCCCGACACGTTCTTCGCGGTGTACTTGAACTGCGACATCCAAGCTCCTCCTGTGCTGCTTCATTCCCGGTCGCGCTTGTTTCCGTCAGTCCGCCATCGTCACTCGAAGGACTTCTTCGAGGCTGGTGCGGCCGCGGAGCGCATTCAGTAGTCCTGCCCGACGCAAGGTCAACATGCCCTCGGGGATTGCCTTCGCCTTGACGTCGACGGCCGAAGCACCGGCGATGATCAGGCGTTTGAGTTCATCAGTCATCAACATGGTCTCGAGCAGTGCGAAACGTCCCTTGTATCCGTTGCTGCAGCGCGTGCAGCCGACCGGATGGTAGAGCTGGATGTTCTCGCACTCCTCGGGCGCAAAGCCGAGCTGGAGCAGACGCTCCCGCGGCGGCAGATCCTTCAACGGCTCCTTGCACACGTCGCACAGTTTTCTGGCGAGTCGCTGCGCCGCGATCATCACGATCGACGACGCGACCATGAACGGATCCATGCCCATGTCGATCATACGGGTGACGGTCGACGAGGCGTCGTTGGTATGCAGCGTCGACAGCACCAGGTGGCCGGTCAGTGCGGCCTTGACGGCGATATCGAGCGTCTCCGCATCGCGGATCTCACCGATGAGAATGACGTCGGGGTCCTGACGCAGGATCGAGCGCAAGGCGCCGGCAAACGTGATGCCGCGCTTGGCGTTGACCTGGGTCTGATTGACGCCTTCGAGCTGATACTCGACCGGGTCCTCGACGGTGACGAAGTTCGACTCCGGCGAGAGGATCTCCTTGATTGCCGAGTACAGCGTCGTCGACTTGCCGCTACCGGTAGGCCCGGTCACCAGGATCATGCCGTACGGCTGGCGCACGGATTCCTTGAAGTGCTCCAGCGACCGCTGCTCGAAACCGAGAAGGTCGAGCGACAGCGCCAGGTTCTCGGCGTCGAGAATACGCATGACGACCTTCTCACCGTGGATGGTCGGCAGGATCGACACACGAAAATCGATCTGCCTGCCCTCGACCCGCAGCTGGAACTTGCCGTCCTGCGGTTTCATGCGCTCGGCGATGTCGAGACTCGAGAGGATCTTCAGGCGAGACACGATCGCGTTCAGCATCTTCTTGGGCGGCGCGAAGGCTCGGCTCAGCACACCGTCGAGACGGTAGCGCACGATGACCCTCTTCTCCGCGGCCTCGATGTGAATATCACTCGCGCGATCGCGGATTCCCTTGTAGATGATCAGGTTGACCAGCTTGACAACGGGAGACGCATCTCCGGTGAGATCTTCGAGGTTGATGTTCTCGAAGTTCATCTCCTCTTCGCTGAACTCCATCTCGGGTTCGATGGCGTTCTCGAAGAGCTCTTCCATCTTCTTGTCGTCGGTGCTGTAGCCGCTGGCGATCGCCGTCTGGATCGTCGTCTCGGTCGACAGCACGAGCCGCAGCTCGGCACCCGTGATGCGACGGATGTCATCGAGTCGAACGATATCGAACGGATCGGCCACCGCAATCGTCAGAACGTTGTCGATCTTGGTCAGCGGGTACATGTTGTTCTGGACCGCCAGGTCCTGCGGTACGATCTCGAGGACCGACGGATCGTTCTCGAGCTTGTCGAGATCGAGCGGCGGAATCCGCACTTCCTGGGCGATGGCGCCGAGCAGGTCCGATTCCGAGACCTTCTCGGTCTGGACCAGGATCGAGCTGAGCGACTTGCCATCCTTCTCGGCGACTAGACGCGCGGTCTCCATATCACCGGCAGAGATCAGACCCTGCTGTACGAGAATGGACGGCAGCTTCTTGTCGAGTCGAGAGTTCGCGACCCCCTTCATCCTCCAAGCCCTCCCTGGGTGAACTCCGGCACGGCCGATGAGACGCCGCGTCGCGAGCGAACCTGGAGGTTCCGCTTGAGATCCTCCGGGTCCATGCTGTGGCTCAATGCGGTCTCGATGTCGATCTGACCGTCGCGGTACAGGTCGATGAGAGACTGATTCATGGTGTTCATGCCGAACTTGCGCCCGGTCTGGATGATCGATGCGATCTGATGGACCTTGCCCTCGCGGATGAGGCTGCGAACGGCCGAGTTGGCGATCATGACCTCACTACCGAGCGCGCGGCCGGAACCGTGCGCACGCGGCAAGAGCTGCTGGCAGAAGACGCCGAGCAGCGTGAACGACAGCTGCGCGCGGATCTGCTGCTGCTTGAACTGCGGAAACACGTCGATGATGCGATTGATGGTCTGCACCGCGTCGTTCGTGTGCAGCGTGGCCAGCGTCAGGTGACCCGTCTCGGACAGCATCAGCGCCGCCTCGATGGTCTCGACGTCGCGCATCTCGCCGATCAGGATCACGTCCGGATCCTGGCGCAGGATCGAACGCAAAGCCGGCTTGAAGCCGCGCGTATCGGTGCCGACCTCGCGCTGCGTGAACAGCGCGTTGTCGTTGCGGTGCAGGAACTCGATCGGATCCTCGATCGTGACGATATGTCCGCGGACGTGTTCGTTGAGGTACTTGACCATCGCCGCCAGCGTCGTCGACTTGCCGCTGCCGGTGGCGCCCGTCACCAGGATCAAGCCCTTGTGACGATTGAGCATGGACTGGCAGACGCCGGCCGGAAGACCGAGCTCCTCGAAGCCGCGCACCTCGTAAGGGATCATGCGGAAGGCACCGGCAACGGTGCCGCGCTGATGGAAGACATTGGTGCGGAATCGCCCGAGCCCCTTTACTCCGAACGACAGATCGAGCTCCAGCTCCTTCTCGAGCTGCGCGATCTGCTCGGTCGACAGGATGCTGTAGACGAGCTGCCGACACGCTTCCGCGTCGAGCGCGCCGAATTCGGCGTCACCGAGCAAGCCGTCGACTCGAATCTTGGGCTTCGATCCCGCCGAAATATGCAGGTCCGAACCACCCCTCTCGACCATGTACTTGAGTAGATCTTCGATCGATACCATTCAGCACCTTCGCGTTAGAGTCATCCGGGTCGCCTCCGCGATCTCCACGCGAAGGATGCGCCCGATCCCCATTGCCGACCTGTATCGGCCCCTGCCCCTTGCCGCCCTTAGCAATCCATCAAAAACAGGCAGCGGGAAGGAAGAACGCGGTTGGTTGACGACCGCAAGGACCGCCTTGTTGCCCGGCACCTCGCGCGGGACCTGGGGCAGCATGGCGTGGGGGCGGGCGCCCACGAAAAAAGCCGGACGAGAGAAAGCTCTCGTCCGGCTGGATGATTGCGCTGTGACTCGCGAGGACCGGTGCTAGTGGTCCTTGTCCTCG
>BQJX01000459.1 GCA_021604925.1 Gemmatimonadota bacterium | reverse complement strand
TCCTCGAGGAGGACGCGAAGGTCCCGCTGCCAGGCCTCGGCGGGGGGGGCCGAAGGCTCGGAAAACCCGGGCGAGGCGCCCAGGAGGCAGGTGAAGAGGAGAGTCGGCACGAAGGGCAGGGCGATCGACGGGCGGAGAGGGCGACGGGGGCGCATGCGAGCTCCATCGTTTCGGGAGGGCACGGAAGTGGATTGGGTCCTACCGGGTAGGACGCCCGGGAGGGGCCGGACGTTTGAGGGGATGGAGTGGCCCCAGTGGGACGAAGCCCCGCTCTCGCAGGGCTTCGTCCACCACGTCGCGCTAGTCAGCGTCCGTCCGATCGGTCCAGCGGATCACCGTGCCGGTCACGTTGAGTTCCTCCAGGGAAGTCACGCCGGTGTTCTTGCCGCCGGTCACGTGCATGGTACGGTCCCGGGACGTCAGGATGATGGCGTCTCCGCCGGCCGAGCAGGCTTCCGCCTTCATCTTGGGGAGGACCTTCTCCAGGGAGTGCCCGAACGGCCCCGTCTCGCCTTCCAGGATTCCGATCTCCTCGTACGCGCGCGCCGGGGTCTTCGAACTGAACACCTCGATGTGGCAGTCTTCTGCCCGGGGTGAGTGGGTGGATCCCGTCTGGATGAACTTGGCGGACGAGCAACCGCCGGTGCAGGTGAGCAGGGCCAACGCCACGAGCCAGCGTCCGGATTGGCATCTCATCACGACGTCTCCTTTCCGATCCGAAGGATCTCCTTCACGATTTCCTGAGCGGCGCGATCCACCAGCTCCGAACTCGTGTTCGCCAGAACCACGACCCCCAGGTCGGATCCCGGAAGCAGTGCGAGGTGACTGCTGTAGCCGCCGGTGCCTCCGTTGTGCCAGATCACCGTCTCGCCGATCTCCTCCGGTTCGGCCACGACCCAGGCCAGGCCGGACTGGAGCCGATCCGCCATCCGGAAATGCGGCTCGTGACTTGCTCGTACGGCCTCGGCGAGATCCCCGGCGCCATGGCCCAGGTTCACCTCGGCCCAGGTCAGCATGTCGGCGGCCGTCGAGTGCAACGCGCCGGCGCCCTGCAGGGCGGCGAAACTCCAGATCCGGTCACGCTTGCCCCACTTGTGATACGGCGTGGCGCGTCGCGCTTCCTGGTCCGCAGACCACTCCACGCCGGTATCGCTCATGCCCAGCGGCAGGAGCACACGCTCCGTGACGAGCGCGTCCCAGCCCTTCGGGCCGCCGGGGGTGGATCGCGCGAGGAGGTAGCCCAGCATTCCCATCCCCAGGTTCGAGTACTCGTACTTCGCTTCGTCGCGACGCTTCAGGCCGCGCTTCGCGACGAACTTCCAGAGCGCGCGCTCGTCGAAGTCCGCGAAGGGGTCGTCCAGGTCCTTCGGGTCGAGGTTGGCGGGGACGCGCGGCAGCCCGGACGTGTGCGTCGCCAGGTCCAGCAGCGTGATCGCCGGCTCTCTCGCCGCCTTCTTGGCCACGTCTGCCGGCAGGTAGCCTGCTGCCGGGTCTTCGAGGCGGACTTCGCCCCGGCGCACGGCCTCGGCCAGCAGCACGCCGGTGAACGTCTTGGAGATGGAGCCGATCTCGAACACGGTGTCTTCGTTCGGTGGCTGCCCGGACTCGTGATCCGTCGTGCCGTAGCCGAAGACCGCCCGTTCTCCGTCGCGGACGATTCCCACGACCATCCCCACGAGTTTCGGTTTGCGTCCGAAGAGCCAGCCGGACGGCTCCACATACGGACGCGCGATCTCATCGATGGCGGGCCGGAGGTCCTGGACGGAAGCGAGGCCCGTCCCTGCCGCCGCGTTCCCGAAGGACGCGGCGAGCAGGGCAACGAGCGAGAGAGCGATGCCGGCGACGGGTGTCGCGCGGTGCCGGCGCGGGAGGTGGATGCGTTTCATGTCATGTTCCTTTCTTGGAATGGTGGAGCTAGAGGATCCGGATGAGTCCGACGAAGCTGGAGAACTGGTAGTCGTCCTCGACGATCGGACTGTCGGTGACCGCGGACGAAAGGCGTTCGCCCTGCGCGCCGACAAAGAGCATCCAGTTCCACGAGATCTGCGAGGTGAGGGTCAGGTCCGAGGTCAGCGTGAACGCGGAGTCGCCCTGAAACGCGGCCCGGTCCGCGGTCGCCTCGTCCGCACGGACTCCGTAGTAGTAGTCGATGAGGTCGGCGCTCTTCCAAGCCACGCCCACCGAGGTGGTCATATCCCAGCGCTTGCCTCGCCACGGGATGCCGATCGACAGGGAGGCTTCGCGTCCCCCGTGGACGTCGGCGGCGTCCTGCGAGAAGCCGACGTTCAGTGCGCCGAACGCGAGCGACGCGCCGAGTTCCAGCGTGCCGTCCCGCTCGACCATTCCTTCCAGGGCCGAGCCGGCTTTCGGGTCAAACCCCTCGAAGCGCGGTCGCGCCTTCAGGTCCAGCGCGCCCCACCTCCCTCGGGCGACGGTGTAGCCGATCTCCGCGCCGGCGGCGTGGAAGCGATCTCCCTGGTAGACCACGAGCGGAATCGGCAGGACCTCGGTGGCGTGGTCGGCGAACGGACTGGGGCTCGTGGCCACGCCGATTCCGACGGCCCAGTGACGATCTCCGGGGAAACCCCCGGCGGCGCCGACGGACTGGGCCGCCAGGAGGCTGAGGAGTGGCAGGACGGTCGCGAGGGTGCGGGTGCGGTTCATTTCGGTTTTCCTTTCGAGATGGATGGGTGGTGTGGGTCTCATCTCGAAACGCGCCGCCCGCGGAAAAACCCGCAGCGGTCCGCGAAGAAAAACCGCGGCGGCCGTGGGATCCGGGCTGGGAGGGGCTGAGAGGTCCAGGAAGGGCTAGGAAGGCTGGGACGAGGCCGGCCGCCGAGAGGGCGATGGGGAGGAGCGCCGGATCAGCCAGGCACCGAGCGCCCCGGTCGCGGCCAGGAACGCCACCACGAGCCAGCCGCCGGGGGTCCACCAGGCATTCCCGTCGAGGCCAAGCGGCACGAAGCGAAGGGAGTAGAGGGTGAAGCCGGAGATGATCAGCGTGAGCAGCCCGGACCGCGCGAGCACCCACGCGTAGACCAGCGCCGTGGGCAGTCCCAGCGTGAGCCACGAGAACCCGGTGTGGCCGTAGCCCGCCACCTCGAGCGCCGCCATCGCCAGCACGAACGCGGTGGTGCTGACGGCCGGCCAAGGAATCCGCGTCCGGAACAGCGTGAGCAACAGGAGCGCGAACACCGCTCGGAAGATCGCCTGGTTGAGCTGCCACGGCAGTACCGAGAATGCCTGCGGGAGACCGAGTGCAGCCAGGAGCCTCGGCGACTGCACGACCGTGAGCGCTTCTCTCATGTCGAACCAGCGCGGCAGTCCCTGGTCGATC
>BQJX01000458.1 GCA_021604925.1 Gemmatimonadota bacterium | reverse complement strand
GACGACGAAGCTGGTGACACACTCGATTCCGGTGGGTTCGCAGGATATCGGCATCGCCGTCACGTCGGACGGATCGGAGGTCTGGGTAGCCAATCAGTCGAGCGGTGATATCTCCGTCATCGATACCGGTACGAGGCTCGTCACCGACACGATCGTGCTGCCCTCGCCGGCGTTTCCTCGCGGACTGGACATCACGTCGGACGGATCGGAGGTTTATGTTGCGGATCAGACGGGAAGCGAGGTGCACGTGATCGACGCGTCTACCAAGACGCTCACGGATACCATCTTGATGGGCGGTGCGGCTGGGCTGGAAGGGTTGATGCTCCATCCGGATGGCGATGAAGGCTACGTTCTCAACCAGACGACCTGGAAGCTTCAGGTCTTCGACACGTCCACGAAGACCGTTACCGATACGATCAACGTCGGGTTTCAACCGTTTGGGTTTGGGCGTTTCGTCGCGAGCCGTGAAGCGATCGCGCCGCTCCAGCCCGTCTTTCTCGATTTCGGTCAGGTAGGAGTTCCGTCTGCCAAGGCAAGCACGGACATCTTCAAGGAAGACGGCTCGTTGCTCATGACCCTCGACAAGGGTCCGCGCGCGGGGTTCGACCCCGAGGATATCGGGTACGCTCCCGGGACCGATCGCGACACGCTCATCCAGGAGATCGTCGATAAGGTGACCGCCGACTACTGCACGATCGACGGTCAGGAACTGGACCTCCGTTTCAGCACGACCGTACCGGATTTCTCCCCCTACACGACGGTGAGTATCGTCGCGGGTGACTACCCGGACATGGTGATCCAGTCCAGCGTTCCCGGCACCGAGATCCGCGTCGAGACCGCGAACAACCGGCTTGCGCTGACCAGCGGGATTGCGACCGGGTACTATGTCCTCATCGAGGACGGGCGGCTTCGCAGGCCGGATACGTCGCTGGTTCCGGGGGTGACCTACCCCGAGTTCACGCGTATCAAGGTCAACGCCTTTGGTGCGGCGCAACAGCTGGACCGAGGCAACAAGGACAAGAACAAGAACGCCTGGGTTTTCGTTGGGCCGCACAATCAGTCTGTCGATCCCGACGAAAATCTGAATGAGCTCGCCAACTCGATCTCGCACGAACTTGCTCACATGGTCGGGCTCGAGCACCGGGACGGCAAGTCGAACAGCCTTCTCGGAAGCCTCGATTCGTACGGTACGGACAAGGGCTTCACGGACTCGGCGCGTGACAAGGTCACGGAGCTGCTGCCGCCGTGTGAAGGCTACAGTGGAGTCGCCTCGGGTTTGCGCGTGCGCGACGCGAAGATCGGAGACTCGGATCAATACGGTACTTCCGAGCTCGGTACCATCACAGGAATGCCTGACGAGGACGCCGAGGCGATCTTCAACGAGGCACGTCGTCTGTTCGAGACCCATGTAACCCACGATCCGCGATTCGAGTTCAAGCTGGCGGATGTTTCGCAGTCCGATCCGGAGGACGGTCTCTTGACCGACATCGAGCTAGCCGAAGGAACGTCCGCACTGTTCAGTCTCGATCTGATGACCGGCGGCATCGACGGCAGCTACGTCAGCGGACGGATCGACATCGACGTGACCAATGTCGCCGATGTACTCGGGGGCCCGGACGATCTCGAGCTCTGGGTCGAAGGGATGGAGTTCGAAGGAGCCTTCGACGGTATGGATCAGCGCATCGCCGAGCCGGAGTTCGCCGGCTACGCCTTTGGCGAGCGGGTAACCTTTGATCTGCACGATTACCTGAACATCGCCGAGATCGAGACGGTCCTTGCGGATGGCGTGATCGACGTCACCATCGAGGTCGAAGGCGATACGCCGTTCATTGTCGTCGACGCGATCTCGGCGATCGTCAGTGACAAGGGCCCCGACGCCGTTCGAACATGCGGGTACGGCACGGTCAACCTGGCTGCCGGTCGACGCACCGACGTCCTGTTCCTGAACGGCACGACGGGCGGCGAGCTCAGCACGGTAGCGGCATCCGCCGGCGAGACGATCTGGGGCGGTATCCTGCTGCCGCCGGCCGGCGGCATCGGCAAGTTTGTCCTGCACATGAACAGTGGCGAGCCGCAAGAGAGCGACGTCACCGAACTGCCCGCGAGCATCGGCACGTCGTGCTTCCCGATGTTGCTGCCCACCGCGACGCCGCTGTCGGTATGGAACAACATCGGCAAGACCCATCTGGTCGGATCGAGCAATTACTTCAGCAGCCCGATCAGCAACCCTGGTCGGGCGCCGGATGTGTTCCTCATGCTCTCGGGTGGCGACACGACCAATCTTCCGGTCGGCACGACGGTGACCATCCAGGGGGTGATCTTCGACCCGGCGACGCACAGCACCAAGGGAGTGAGCGCCACCAACGGTGTGATCGTGCGAGTCCTGTAGCGTTGCTCGTGCCAGCAGGAGGTCGCGACTCTTTCGAGGTCGGCAACCTGCGGAGAGCACTTGATGGTACTGCAGAAACGCTTGCCAGGCGGGACCGGCCTGTCCTGCCGGAATCTTGATCTTGGTCGCGCTACTCTTGCGGCTCCATGCGCGCGAGGATCTCGTCGATCTCCTGCCAGAATCCGTTGATGTCGAGCTGAATGCCTGTCAGACACTCGGACTCGTAGCGGTTGTCCTGCGCCAGCCGGATGACGGGGTGTTCGCCGCGTAGATCGAGGAACTCGAACGTGCAGGCGGCAGGATCGATCAACCAGTACTCGGGGACGCCTGCTTTGCGGTAGAGTTCCATCTTCTCGATGCGGTCTCGGCGCGAAGTCCTGGGCGACAGAACCTCGACGATGAGGTCAGGGGAGCCCTCGATGCGTTCCCGCGTGACGATGCCCAGCTGCTCCCTGGCGATGTAGACGACGTCGGGTTGCACGACGGTGTGGTCGGACAGAAGCACATCGATGGGAGACTCGACGGCCATTGCGCCGGTCAGGCGCGCAGCATCACGCAGTCGCTGCGCAATGGCGCCGACGACCAGCTGGTGGACTACGCTCGGTGCGGGCGACAAGTAGAAATGCCCGTACAGAAGCTCGCAGCGCTCCTCATCGCCGGTGAGCTGCAGGTAGTCGTGAACGCGGTACGGTCCCTCCTTGCTCTCGGGGGAGAACCGTTGATAGGCCTGCATCGACACACGCATGTCTCCCATGCTACCAGCTGCTGGATCGTGAACAACAGTTTGTCGTGATCCGCTAGCGATCGTTGCATGAGAAGTCCGGCCCGGTCGGCGGTGTAGCCACGTCGGGCTGACGTCGAGCGTCTCTACCGTCGCCACTCGCCGGCGAGGACGAAGGCGCCCCAGGTGGACGGCAGGCCCTCGCCGAACTCGATTCGGTTGCGTTTCAGCAT
>BQJX01000457.1 GCA_021604925.1 Gemmatimonadota bacterium | reverse complement strand
GACGGATTCTGGGAGTTGAAACTCCATCCCTGGGACCTGGCGGCGGGCGTGATCCTCGTGACGGAGGCCGGCGGCGCCGTGACGCGCTTCGACGGGTCGGCCTTCGACATCTTTGCGCCGGACGTGGTGACGGGCTCGGCGGAGTTGCTGGTGGAGATGCGGAGTGTCCTGGCCCAGGGTTTGGGGCCGGCCGCGCGCGACGGTTGAGCGCGGGAACCGGTCCTTGCGGGGCGGGTTCCAGAAGCGTGAACGGCGCGGCCGGATGCGCGGGACCTTGCGAATCTTCCACAACATGTTGTGAAAGCGGGATTTACGGACGCCGTCGGTTGCCGGTTCCCGGATGTTTTGCTATCCTTCAGGAGAAGGAATTCTCGGGCTGCCCCCGCCCCTCCTGCACGGAAAGGGAGTGAATGGCTTCTTCAGCTCGGGCCGCCCGTCTTCTGCCGTTTCTCCTCCTGGCGCTGCTCCTGCCGCCGGCTCCGGCGTCCGCCCAGTTCGGCAAGAACAAGGTCCAGTACGACACCTTCGACTGGTTCACGATCGAGACCGACCACTTCGACATCTACTACTACAAGGAAGAAGAGGAGTCCGCCGTCATCGCGGCCCGGATGGCCGAGCGTGCCTACACGCGCTTTTCGCGGATCCTGAATCACGAGATCGAGGACCGCGTTCCGGTCATCATCTACGCCTCGCACACGGACTTCCAGCAGACCAACATCACGCCCACGCTCATTTCCGAGGGAACGGGCGGCATCACCGAGTTCTCGAAGCGGCGCGTGTTCCTTCCGTTCACGGGTTCGTACGGGGAGTTCGACCACGTGCTCTCCCACGAGCTCGTGCACGCGTTCCAGGTGGACCTCATGTTCGGCTCGGGCGCCGAGGCGAATCCGTTCTCGTTCCAGCCGCCGCTCTGGTTCATGGAGGGGATGGCGGAGTACCTGTCCATCGGCGGGATCGATCCGAACACGGAGATGTGGCTGCGCTGGTCGGCGCTGGAAGGGCAGCTGGTGCCTCTCCAGTACATGGACCGCGTGTTCGACATCCGCGTGTACCGGATCGGCCAGGCGATCTTCGACTTCGTGGGGGAGCGCTACGGCGACGAGAAGATCGGCGAGCTGCTTCGCAAGACGGTGTACTACCGATCGGCCGACATCGCGTTCGAGAAGACGCTCGGCATGGATCTGGAGACGCTGAACGACGAGTGGGAAGAGTACGTGAAGAGAAAGTACTACCCGCAGATCGTGGATCTCAATCGACCGGAGGAACATGGTCGTCGGCTCTTCGGTCGCAAGGGGTTCAGCGGCGTGCACGTGGCGCCGTCGCTCTCGCCGAACGGCGAGCGACTCGTCTACATCAAGGATGGCCGCTTCTCCAAGAACATCGAGCTGGTTTCGGCCATCGACGGGAAGGATCTGGGGAGTCTCGTCGAAGGCGAACGCTCCGGCGATTTCGAGTCGCTTCGCTACATGTACACGGCGATCGGCTGGTCTCCCGACGGGGGCCGGATCGCGTTCCCGTCCAAGAAGGGCGGCGAGGATGTGCTGAACATCCTGGATGTGGATCAACGCAAGGTGCTGCAGACGTTCAGCTTCGACTTCGATGCGCTCTACTCGCCCGCGTACCACCCGAGCGGCCGACGGATCGTGTTTGCCGGGATCCGCGGCGGGAAGTCGGACCTGTTCCTGCTGGACACGGACACCCAGGAGCTGATCCAGGTCACGGACGATCCGTTCCTCGCCCGCGACCCGCAGTTCTCCCCGGACGGCCGCAGGATCGCGTTCGTGACGGACCGGGGCCCGGGCACGGATCTGGACAAGCTCTCGTTCAGCAAGCCGAAGGTCGCCATCCTGGACGTGGCGAGCGGCCGGATCGAACTCATGCCCGGACAGAAGGGCAAGAGCATCGCGCCGCACTGGGGTCCCGATGGCGAGCACGTGGCGTTCGTGTCCGATCGGGACGGCGTGTCCAACCTCTACGTGCAGGACCTGAGAACGGACAGCGTCTACCGGCTCACGAACCTGGTGACCGGCGTCACGGGACTGATCGACTCGAGCCCGCCGTTCTCCTGGTCGCGCAACGGCGAGCGCATCGTCTTCACCACCTTCGTGGGTGCGGGTTGGGAGCTCTACGGTATCGACGACCCGCTCCACAACATGGAGGAGATCAAGACGCCCGAGCCGTTGGAGCGCATTGCCCGGCGCGAGCAGGACAGCATCGTGCCGTGGGACACGCCGAGCCTGCTCGTGGACGGCGGCGCGGGGGTCCTACCGAACGGGGCGGCCGCGGCCAAGCCGGTTCCCGCCGAGGCCGTCGCTCAGCTGGCGGTCGCAACGCCGGACGGTCCCGGGGAGGATACGGTGGCCGCCGCGCACCAGGCGGGCGCGGAGGAGAGCCCGGAACGGGTCGGAGTGGACTTGGCGAGCCTGCTGGCACCGCCGGCCACGGCCCTGGGGCTTGCGGGGCCGGGAGCGCCGGGCAAGCCGGTTGTCCAACGCGCCGCGCAGGATCCCGACGCGTCGCTCGTGCTGGCGAATGTGCTGCAGGAGACGCAGGGGGCACTGCCGGATCCGGCCACGCTCGAGACCAAGCCGTACAAGTTGCGCTGGGCCCCGGACTTCATCGGCGCGTCGCCGTTCTTCGCGTCCAGCGTGGGCTTCGCGGGATCGGCCACGATCGCGATCTCGGACATCCTGTCGAATCACATCGTCCAGATCGGGGCGTCCGTATACGGCTCCATCGACGAGTCGGACCTGTTCCTGGGCTACTACAACCAGAAGAACCGCACCAACTGGGGTTTTGCGGCCTACCAGTACCGGAACGACTTCGCCACGCTGACCGGAACCGGTTTCGGCCTGGAGAGCCGCATCGTTCGGGGGGTGCAGGGGACGCTGTCGCGGCCGTTCTCCAAGTTCAGCCGTGCGGAGTTCGTGGCGCGCGGAGTGCACCTGGACACGCGGGAGTTCGATCCGATCACGGGACGACGCGAGGACGGGGGTAGCGACTTCTTCTACGGTCCCGAGGTGGCGTTGGTCACGGACACGGTGACCTGGGGATACATGGGTCCCGTCCATGGCCACCGGGCCCGCATCTCGCACGAGCAGGCCTTCCACAACCTTCGCTTCAACACCACCATCGGTGACTATCGTCGGTACATCCCGCTGGGCGGCTCCACCGTGTGGGCCACTCGGCTCATCGGCGGGGTCAGCGCGGGCCCGGATCCGCAGCACTTCCGCGCCGGCGGCCCGTACACGTTGCGCGGTCTGGACTACTCCGAGCTGGAAGGGGACAACGTGGCCCTGATCAGCACGGAGCTGCGGTTCCCGCTGGTGGAGACGCTGCGGCTTGG
>BQJX01000456.1 GCA_021604925.1 Gemmatimonadota bacterium | reverse complement strand
CCCCGGCTCCGCCCTGGCGATCCGCCCGGGCAGCGAGGTGTTCCTGGTCCGCCACCACGAAGAGCCGGGGGAACCGTTCACGGGCGGCGCCGCCATCGCTCCCGGGGACGTTCTCTGGAGCCGCGGCGCCAGCGCCCTGATCCAGACCCGAAACGGAGAGTCGCTGGACGGGGCGCTCCGGGAGACGCACCGGAAACGCCTCTCGCCGGGGCCCCTCCGGTGGCGCACCACCGACGGCGCGACCGGCGGAGAAGCCACCACGCCGCTGCGCGCGACCAGCTTTGACGCGGAGATCAGCTCCATTGTGGCCGCGGTGGACTCGGCCGCGTTCAACCCGTGGATCCTGGATCTCTCCGGCGCGAACCCGGTCACGGTGGGCGGCTCGCCCCTGACGTTCACCACGCGCTACACCCGGAACTCGCAGTGCGACGACGCGGAGCAGTACGTGTACGAAGCGTTCCAGGCGATGGGCTTTGCCCAGGTGGAGTACGACACGTTCAACGTGCAGTCCACCGTGGCGCGCAACGTGATCGCCACACTCCCCGGCACCGAGACGCCGGAGGACATCTACATCCTCTGCGGGCACCTGGACTCCACCTCCCCCATCCCCAACAGCGCGGCCCCCGGCGCCAACGACAACGCCAGTGGCACCGCGGCCGTGCTGCTGGGCGCGGAGATCCTTCGCAACTACCAGTTCCGCTCCACCATCAAATTCATCGCCTTCACGGGAGAAGAGCAGGGGCTCTACGGTTCGGAGCACTACGCCGCCGCCGCGGACGCCGCGGGCGACAACATCCTGGGCGTCGTGAACTGCGACATGATCAGCTGGTTCGGCTCACGCTACCGCGTCGACATCGAAGGGGAGTTCTTTGCCGATGCGTTCATGCAGGTCATGAAGGACGCCTGCACCACGTACACGGGCCTCGGCTCGGCCAAGGTCTACGGCGCCTGGGGATCCGACCACGTGCCGTTCCTGGACCTGGGCATTCCCACGTTCCTGGCGATCGAGTCCGACTACGCTTCGTATCCGTGCTACCACCAGACGTGCGACACCGCGTCCCAGAACAAGGTGGGCTTTGGGGTCGAGGTCACGCGGGCGTGCCTGGCCACGATTGCGCACTCGGCCGGGATCCTCACCACCACGGCCGTGGAGCCCGTGGCGGTGTCCCCCTCCCGATTGCAGCTGCAGGCGTCGCCCAACCCGTTCCGCACCGGCGCCACCCTCCGCTTCCAGCTGGATCGGCCGGAGCGGGTTCAGCTGACCATCCACGACGTATCCGGTCGCGCGGTGCGCCAACTGGAGGACGCCCGCCTGGGCTCGGGGCCGCAGCTGCGCGCGTGGAACGGCACGGCCACGGACGGCACGCCGCTCGCCGCGGGCGTGTACTACGTCCGGCTGCAGACCGCGAGCGGGGAGCGAGCCTCTCTTCCCGTGACCCTCCTCCGCTAGACCCCGGCCAAACGGCCCCTGGAGTGCATTCCGGGGGCCGCTCGGCGCGTAGACCCCCGGAAACGCGTTTTCCGGCCCTCTCTGGGCCGATGTCGCGCGTCGCCAGAAACCCCCCACTTGAGGTACCGTGCTGTCTCGCTCGTGGGCAAATCGAATCTGGAACGTGACCGCGCGCGTCACTTCCGTGTCCGGAAAACGAGAGTGCCAGTTATTCGCGGGAGACCGTCCGGCCAATCGGGCTGTGACGATCCCCTTTCCCAGTTCAAGGAGAACCATTATGAAGATCACCTCGCTGGCCATGTTGCTGGCCCTGCCCGTTCTGCTCTCGGTCTCGGCGTGTGGCAAGGAAGCCCCGACCATGGAAGAAGCTGCCGACAAGGCTTCGTCCGCGGTGTCGTCGGCGGTGGAGAAGGTCCAGAACCTGGACACCGAGCAGATCAACAAGTTCGCCAAGATCGCCGCGCAGATCGAGAAGGAGCCGGCCAAGATGGAAGCGTTCCTGGCGGAGCACGGCGTGAGCAAGGAGATGTTCCAGAAGACGCTCGAGAAGATCCAGTCCGACCCGAACATGAAGAAGATGTTCGATGAGGCAAAGGAAATGGCCAAGAACGCCATGTAGTCCGCTCCGCGCGGGGGCTGCGGTCCCCGCGCGGTTTTCCTTCTGTTCCCAACCCGGAGAACGAACCGATGTCGTGGCCGCGCCGCCTCCTTTCGAACGATGCTCTGAACTTGGACCTCGGGCTGCTCATCGTGCGCCTGGGCGTGGGACTGAGTATGGCCATCCTGCATGGATGGGGAAAGATCACGGGCGGACCGGAACTCTGGGCGAAGATCGGCGGCGCCATGGGGAATCTGGGGCTGGCGTTCGCTCCCGCCTTCTGGGGATTCCTGGCCGCGTTTGCGGAGTTCGGCGGTTCGATCCTTCTCATCCTGGGCGTGTTCTTCCGACCGGCGGCCGCCATGCTGGCCTTCACCATGCTGGTCGCGGCCGGACATCATCTGTCCCTGCCGGCGGGCGAGCCGGGCGCGGGCTGGAACGCCGCCTCGCACGCGCTGGAGTTGCTGGCCGTCTATCTGGGCCTCCTGCTGACGGGGCCCGGTCGCCACACGCTCCTTCGTCGCTGACGCGACATGTCCGCGGACACCCGGATCCAGGCCACGCTCCACGAAGTGCTCGCGGACGGTGTGTTCCTGGCGGTGCGCCTGTTCCAGGGCGACCCCGTGCTGGAAGCGTGCCGCGCCGCCGCTCGTGGAGGCCTTCGTCTGCTGGAGGTCACGCTCACCACGCCGGGCGCGCTGGACGTGATCGAAGCGCTGGCCAAGGACGGCAACGCGATCGTCGGAGCCGGCACCGTGCTCACCACCGCGGACGCGGCCCGCGTGGCGGACGCCGGAGCCCGCTTTGCCATGTCGCCGGTGCTGGATCCGGACGTCGTGGACGCGATTCATGCGCGCGGACTTCTGGCGGTTCCCGGCGGCGGAACCGCCACCGAGATCCTGGCTGCGCACCGTACCGGCGCTCGTCTCGTGAAGGTGTTCCCGGCGCAGGCGCTCGGCGGCCCGGAGTTTCTTCGCAAGATCCGCGGACCGCTTCCCGACATCCCGCTGGTTCCCACCTCCGGCCCCAGCGCCGCGAACGCCGCGGACTACTTTGCGGCGGGCGCCGTGGCCATCGGTCTGGGGAGTGAGGTGTTCGCGCCCGGGTTCACGATCGAGTCCGTGGAGAGCGCGGCGCGCCGGGTGCGCGTGGCCGTGGATGCCGCCCGGGCCGCCCGCCGCGCGGAATGAACGCCCGCCGCATTGCGATCGTGGGGCAGGGCGTGATGGGGCTCACGTGTGCGGAGCGCCTCTCGGGGGCGGGGCACCGCGTGGACATCTTCTCCCGCGAGGAGTTCGCGCA
>BQJX01000455.1 GCA_021604925.1 Gemmatimonadota bacterium | reverse complement strand
CCGTGTTGCCGGACTCGGTATCGAGCGAACTCGAGAAGAAGTGTTTCAAGGGCAGAACGCCCCGCGGCGTCTGCGCATACTTGTTCGTGGTCACGCGGCTCACGGTGGACTCGTGCATGCCGATCTTCTCGGCCACGTCCTGCAGCGTGAGCGGTCTCAGCGCTTCCGGGCCGCGCTCGAAGAACTCGTGCTGCGCCTCCACGATGGCCTCCATGACCTTGATCATGGTGCGCCGGCGCTGCTCGATCGTCTGGATCAACCAGCTGGCCGACTTCAGCTTGTCCTGCACGAACTTGACTTCCTCTTTGCGCTGGGACGCGCGCGCGTTCTCCTCCGGCGGGGCTGCGGCCGCCTCGGCCGTGCCGTTGGCCCCCGCCGCCGGCGGATTGGCCGCCACTCCTTCCACCACGTCCAGCACCTCCGCCGCGTCCGCCTCATTGGGGGACACGGCCGGCGACGCGGGACCCTTTTTCTTGTCGTCTTCCCCATCGCGGGCGTCGCGCTGCAGGATCTCGCGGTACTTGCGGCTGACCCGGAGCCGGGGCACCGAGCCGTCCGCGAGCGATACCACGTAGCGTCCGTCCACCTCGGACACGACGAGATCCGGCACCACGTAGCGGGCGTCCTCCAGCGCGAGCTGGGCGCCCGGCCGCGGATTGAGCGTGGCGATCTCGTGCGCCGCGTCCTGGATGTCCTCCGCCTTCACCTTGAGCGCGCGCGCGATGTCCTGGTACTGCTTGCGCAGGAACGCCTCGAAGTGGTCCTGCACGATGCGCGCCGCTAGCGTGTCGCCCCGGTCCGTCTGGCGAAGCTGAATCAGAAGGCTCTCCGGCAGGTTCCGAGCGCCCACTCCGGCCGGCTCCAGCTCCTGCACCGTCATCAGCGCCGCCAGCGCATCGGCGAGATCCACGCCGAGTTCGTCGGCGATCTCCTCCAGCGGGATCACCAGGAAGCCGCTGTCGTCCAGACAGCCCAGCAGGTACTCGCCGATCCGGAGCTGCTCCTCGTTCAGGTCCTGGAGATGCAGTTGCTCGGTCAGACTCTCCGTGAGCGTGGCCCGCCCCACGGCCACTTTTTCGTAGAACTCGTTCTCCTCACGCTCGTTCCGCCCGCCGTCCGCGTGCTCGAAGCCGTCGTCGAAGTACTCGCTCCAGTCCATGGTGGTGTCCTCGGCCTGGAACTCCGCGTCGTCCGGGGCGGTGGTCTCCTCTGTCCGCTCCGACTCGGAGGGCGGGTCCGGGGAATCCTCCTCCAGTTCGAGGAGGGGATTCGTGAGCAGCTCCTGCTCGATGTGCGCCGACAACTCCAACGACGGCATCTGCAGCAGCTTCAACGCCTGCTGCAGCCGCGGGGTCATCACGAGCTTGAGGGTCTGCTTTTGGGACAGTCTCAGTCCGAGTTCCATCTTCTTCCTTTACCGAGGAGTGGAGTCCGCGATGCTCAAAGTCGAAAACGCTCCCCGAGATAGATGGCGCGTGCCTCCGGGTTCTGGGCGAGTTCCTCCGCCGTTCCCGTCATCAGCACTTTCCCTTTGAAGAGAATGTACGCGCGATCCGTGATGTGCAAAGTCTCCCGAACGTTGTGATCCGTGATCAGGACACCCAAACCCTTGTCGCGAAGTCCGGCGATGATCTCCTGGATGTCCTGCACCGCAATCGGATCGATTCCGGCGAACGGTTCGTCCAGCAGAAGAAACGACGGCGAGGTGACGAGTGCCCGCGCGATCTCCGCCCGCCGCCGCTCGCCGCCCGAAAGCGTGAACGCCTTCTGATCCGCCACGTGCTCGATCTTCAGTTCGGCCAGCAGATACTCCAGGCGCTCCGCCTGCTGCGCGCGATCCAGCGGAGTGGTCTCCAGGATCGCGCGGATGTTGTCCCGCACGGTCAGGCCCCGGAAGATGGACGCTTCCTGCGGCAGGTACCCGATCCCCCGCCGCGAATGGACGTACATCGGGAGGCCGGTGACATCTTCTTCGTCGATCGTGACCTTTCCCGCATCCGCCTTCACGAGCCCGGTCATCATGTAGAAGGTCGTGGTCTTGCCAGCCCCATTGGGGCCCAGCAGTCCCACGATCTCCCCGCGCTGGACGGCGATCTCCACGTCGTCCACGACGCGATGGCGCTGGTACGCCTTGACCAGCCCTCGACCCACCAGGCCGGTGCTCTGGGCGACCTGCGTCACCCGCCGGCTCCCGGCGCTTCCGTCACCGACTCCGTGGACCGCACGGTGCCATGGACTTCCTGCTTCAAATCGATTCGGTCGAGCCCCGGATCCGCCTCCAGGCCGATCCCGGTCAGGACGTTCTCGTCGCGCGTGATCTCCACGAACTCGTCGGTGTGGATTCTCGATCTTCCATGACTCCAGAACAGCACCTCCGTCTTCAGAACGGCGCCGTCGTCCGCCACGACCCGCACGTTGCCGCGCGCCTCCAGATCGTCCGTATTCTGCAGCAGGATCCCGCGATCCGCGGTCATTGTGGACACGTGCTCTTCCCCGTCGAAGAAGTCGATCGACACCCAATCCGCTTCCACCCTCTTCCGCTCCCGAAAGACCGAAGCCGTGTCCGCCTGCAGAACCCATCGGGTGTCTCCGACGTGGAAGTTCTGCAACGAGATGCCCCGCATTCCCTCGGAGGGCGCCGGCGGCGCGGCCTCCGTGGCCATGGGTCCCTCGTTGCTCTCCCGGCACCCGGCTACCGCCAGGGCCACCAGCAACCCGAGGGCGACCCCCGGAACGACTCGTCTCCCTATCATCGGGCGTTCGCTACCTTCCTTGAAGCCGGATACGGCGCCAGATACGCGGTTTCGTCGGCGAACGCCCTCAGGTCGATCGGCTCCGTCGCCGGCGTGGACTTCCACCGCCGATGGTGCCACACCCACTGCTCGGGCGCCGTTCGGATGGCGGCCTCCAGTACCCGGTGCCAGGCCCGCACGTCCGCCAGCAGATCCGCTTCCCGGTCCACTCCCGGCCCCTCCGGCAGCGCCGGTTCTATGGTAACCCGGTGGATGCCGTGGGGATCCAGGCGCACCCACATCGGAACGAGGGCGGCGCCGGTTCGGCGCGCGAGCGCGAACGGCGAACGCGGCGTGCGCGCCAGCCGCCCGAAGAACTCCACGAACACGGAGGGCCCACCGGTGTCCTGGTCCACCAGCGTTCCGAGGACCGCGCCCGACCGAAGCGCCCGGGCCGCTGCCATCAGACCGCCGCGCTTGGGATGCACGCGAATCCCGGTGGCGCGACGCCAGTCGTTCAGCAGGCGATGCGAGCGCGAGTCGAAGATCTCCTGGGCGACCACGTGGATGGGAAAGCCGCGTCCCGCGAGTGCGGCGCCGAGCACTTCCCAGTTCCCGAGGTGCG
>BQJX01000454.1 GCA_021604925.1 Gemmatimonadota bacterium | reverse complement strand
GGATCTCGTCCGGCGTCACCGAGCGCAGTTCGTCCACGATCCGGTCCGCGTAGCCGGCGTCCCCGTGCGCCTCGTGCCACCCCAGCGAGAATCCCCGGTTGGACGGCGACTGGTTCGCGAACAGATGGTGAGCCTCCACCTGATTCAGGACGCGCTCCATCTCGTTGTCGCGCGGCCCATTCTGGGCCAGCCCGTCCAACTCCGACCAGATGAGGTTCTCGACCTCCTCCAACGGAACGCCCGGACTGCCTTCGGCCAGGATCGTCAACGCGCCCGGGTCGGCCTTGGCGTGGTACTGGACCTGCACGTCGCTCGCCTTGTTGGTCTCCAGCAGCGCCATGTCCAGGCGCGACGTGCGGGTTCCCGAGAGCAGGTTGGACACGAAGTACAGGATCTCGGCGTCGCGCGTGGCGATCTCGGGAGCGCGGAACATCAACTGGAACTGCGGCAAGTGCACCGGCCGATCCAGCGAAAGGCGCGTGACCGCCTTCCAGTCCGGCTCGCGCGGAATCCGGGTCGCGGGCGCCGGCGTTCCGCCCAGGCCGCCGAAGTGCTCCTCGGCCGCGCGGAACACTTCATCCGGAGTCACGTCGCCCACCACGATCAGCGCCGCATTCGACGGCGCGTAGTAGCGCTGGTAGTGCTCCACCAGATCGTCCCGCGAGATGCCGCGGATGTCCGCTTCCCACCCGATGATCGGCCAGCGGTACGGGCTCTCGCGGAACGCCGCCGCCGACAGCTCCTCGCCGAGCTCCACCGCCGGGATGTCCAGGTACATGGCGCGCTCTTCCAGGACGACCTGTCGCTCGGAGTCCAGCTCCGCCTGGTCCACGCGCAGGTTCACCATGCGCTCCGCTTCGATCTCGAGCGCCAGTTTCCAGCGGTCGCGGGCGAACACCTCGTAGTACATGGTCACGTCTTCCGACGTGAACGCGTTCAGCTCGCCGCCGTTTCGCTCCACCAGCGCGGCCACGTCGCCCTTGCCGTACTTCTCCGTGCCCTTGAACATCATGTGCTCGAGCAGGTGACTGATTCCCGTGACCCCCGGGCGCTCGTCCCGCGAGCCGACCCGGTAGACCACTCCCGAGAACACGACCGGCCCCAGGCCGCGCTCCTCGGTGAGGACCGTGAATCCGTTGTCCAAGATGCGTCGTTCCATCCGGCCGCCCATCACTCGCTCTCCTCCGCGCGCTTCTCGAACACACGCTTGATTTCGTCCACGAAGTGGTTCACGTCGCGGAAGTCCCGGTAGACACTGGCGAAGCGGACGTACGAGATCTGGTCCACCTGGACCAGCTCGCTCATCACCGCCTCGCCGATGTCGCGACTCTCGATCTCGCTCTGCCCCATGCCCTGGATGGTGTTCTCCACTCGATCCAGCAGTCCCTCGATCTCGTCCCGGGAGACCGGTCGCTTTTCGCACGCCTTGCTGATTCCCTCGCCCAGCTTCTCCCGCCGGAACGGCTCCCGCCGTCCGTCCTTCTTGATCACCAGCACCTGCGTTCGCTCCACGTACTCGTACGTGGTGAAGCGCACTTCGCAGGCCAGACACTCGCGGCGGCGGCGAATCGCGCTGCCATCGCGGGCCGCGCGGGAGTCCACCACCTTGTTCTCCAGGCTCGCGCAGCCCGGGCATCTCACGGCGTCACCGCCCCGCCGGCCGTAGGCGCCGGCAGCACCGGCTCCACGACGAGATGCCGACCGTCCCGGCGGACCTTGGCGGCGCCCACCTCGGGATCGTGCTCGAAGATGAACGTCCACTCCTCATCGATCGCCCGGTCCAGGAACTCCACCTTGGTGGCCACGGTATCCAGCGGGTAGAGGTCATACCCCATCACCCACGGAATGGGCACGTGCGCGCTGGTAGGCATGTTGTCCGAAGGGTAGATCGCCTTCTCGCCGCCCGACTCCAGAAGAACCCCCGTGAGCGCCCGCACGTGTCCCGGCCGAACGAAGGTCCGGACGCCCGGCACGATCTCGGTCTCGTCGTGGAGCACGTCCAGCAGCCCCGCCTCGCGCAGCGGCACCCAGTTGTCGGGCAGGTAGCTCGCCGACGAGCGGACGGTAGGGTTCTCGGCGTCGTGGAGTTCGGTGGCGTGCACCAGGTGTCGCGCGTTCGGGAAGACCGGAACGGCGGCGTCCCCCTCCCGCCGCGTTCCGCCGCCGGCGTGATCGAAATGAAGATGGGTGTAGACGACGGTGTCCACGTCTTCGGGCTTCACTCCGTGCCCGGCCAGCGAGTCCACCAGGTTGGCATCGTTGGCGACGCCGTAGATCTCGCGGAAGCGCGCGTTCTCCTTGCGGCCGAGTCCGGTGTCCACCAGGATCACGCGGCCCGCCGTCTTCAGCAGCAGGCAGTTCGTGCCCAGGCGGATGCGGTTGGACTCATCGGGAGGGGACTTCTTCTGCCACAGGGGCTTCGGCACCACTCCGAACATGGCGCCGCCGTCCAGACGGAAGGTGCCGTCCGACACCAGATGCCATTCGATCGTCCCCGTCTTCATCGGCCCGCGCGACGTCGCTGCGTCGCCGCCGATCCGGGCCTGGACTTGCGAGCCGGCCAGCCACGCAGCGCCTCAACCAGCAGACGGACGCCGAACCCGGTGGCGCCCACCTTGGGGTTGCGCCGATCGCGCGAAACGCCGGCGATGTCCAGGTGCGCCCACGGCGTGTCGCCCACAAACGCCCGCAGGAACGCGGCGGCGGCGATCGTCCCGCCGCCGGCGACGCCGGTGTTGCGGACGTCGGCGTTCGGGGTCTGCACATCCAGGAGGTGTTCGGGCCAAAGCGGAAGCTGCCAGGCGCGCTCGCCCACCGCCTCGCCGGCATCGATGAGTCGACGCACCACCTTGTCATCGCTTCCCAGGACGCCGCAGGACCGATCCGAAAGTGCGTGGTAGACCGCGCCCGTGAGCGTGGCGGCGTCCACCACCGCCCGGGGGCCGTACTCGGAGATCGCATAGTCGAGGCCGTCGGCCAGCGCCAGGCGGCCCTCGGCGTCCGTGTTCAGGACCTCGATGGTCTTGCCGGCGCGCGATCCGATGATGTCGCCGGGACGGTACGACTCCCCCGAGATGCTGTTCTCCACCGCCGGCACGATGGCCACGACGGGGTGCGGCAACTTCAGCGCGCTCACCGTCTTCATGGCGCCCAGCACCACGCAGCCGCCGCACTTGTCGAACTTCATTTCGGACATGCTCGCGGTGGGTTTGATGGACAGCCCGCCGGTGTCGTAGACCAGGCCTTTGCCGACCAGCGCAATGGGTGGCGTGTGGGCGGTGCCGCGCGGACGGTACTCCGCCACGATGAGCCGCGGTGGCCGGGCCGAGCCGCGCCCCACCTGCAGGATCGCCTCCAGAC
>BQJX01000453.1 GCA_021604925.1 Gemmatimonadota bacterium | reverse complement strand
GCCGTTTCCGTTGGGCCAGCTCGTGAGTACCCTTCTTCGCGGAGACGGAGCTCTCCTCCGGCGACGTCAGCTCCGCGCGCGACTGCTGCACGTGGCGTGCGCCGCGATGACCGGGCTGGGCGTGGTGCTGCTGTTCACGCTGCTCTATCGCATCGGGCAGGAAGGCGCCTCCTGGGTGGACTGGCAGTTCCTGTCCAGCTACCCGAGTCGTCATCCCGAGAAGGCCGGCATTCTGTCCGCGATCGCGGGCACGGTCTGGATGGTGCTGCTCACCGCCGGGATCGCGGTGCCGCTGGGAGTGGGTTCGGCGATCTACCTGGAGGAGTACGCGCCCGACAACCGCGCAACGCGCCTTCTCGAAGTGAACCTCACCAACCTGGCCGGCGTGCCCTCCATCATCTACGGGATGCTGGGACTGGCGGTGTTCGTCCGGTCCTGCGGCCTGGGCCGCAGCCTCCTGGCGGGTGCGCTCACCATGAGCCTCCTCGTGCTGCCGGTCATCATCGTGGCGTCCCGCGAAGCGATTCGCGCGGTCCCGGTGGCGTTCCGGCACGCCGCGTTCGCGCTGGGAGCTTCGCCGTGGCAGACGATCCGTGCCCACGTGCTGCCGGCCGCGACGCCCGGCATCCTGACCGGCATCATCCTGGCCCTGTCCCGCGCGATCGGCGAGACCGCGCCGCTGGTGGTGATCGGGGCATTCGGGTACGTGGCGTTCGTGCCGGAGGGGCCGCTGGACGACTTCACCGTTCTTCCGATCCAGATCTTCAACTGGGCCTCGCGCCCGAAAGTGGAGTTCCACGAGTTGGCGGCGGCCGGGATCCTGGTGCTTCTCGCCGTCCTGCTGCTGATGAACCTGGCGGCGGTGATCATTCGACATCGCGCCCGGAGGAGACAGCCGTGGTAACGGACGCCGTCCTGGAGACGCAGAGCGTGTCGATTGCCTACGGGGACACGAAGGCGATCCGCAACGTCTCGCTTCGGTTCCTGGAGAACCGGATCACGGCCATCATCGGTCCGTCCGGTTGCGGGAAGAGCACGCTGCTGCGGTCGTTGAATCGGATGAACGACTTCAATGCGGACGTGCGGACGAGCGGCCGCTTCCTCTATCGGGGCGAGGACCTCTACGGTCCCGATGCGGATCCGGTGGAAGTGCGGCGGCGCATCGGGATGGTGTTCCAGAAGCCGAACCCGTTTCCGCGATCGATTGCCCAGAACGTGACGTGGGGACCGTTGATCAACGGTCTCCTGCTCAAGTCGGAGGCGCCGGCGCGCGTGGAGAGCGCGTTGCGCATGGCCGGCCTCTGGGATGAAGTGAAGGACCGACTGGACGACAGCGGGTTCTCGCTGTCCGGCGGCCAACAGCAGCGACTGTGCATCGCGCGCGCTCTGGCGATGGAGCCGGACGTGATCCTGCTGGACGAGCCGTGCTCGGCCCTGGATCCCGTGTCCACCGCGCGCATCGAGGACCTGCTGTTCGAACTCAAGACCAGGTACACGATCGTCATCGTCACGCACAACATGCAACAGGCCGCGCGTGTTTCCGACTACACCGCTTTCCTGGAAGCCGGACAGCTGATCGAGTTCGGGGAAACGGACCAGGTGTTCACGCGCCCGTCCGAGAAGCGGACGGAAGAGTACGTCACGGGCCGTTTCGGCTAGGAGTCCACGGATGAAGCATCTCGAACGAGAACTGGAAGCGCTGAAGCGCAAGATCCTGGACATGGGGTCGCTGGTGGAGGCCGCGCTGGAGGCGGCGGTGGACGCGCTGCTCCAGCGCTCCACGTCGGCCGCGCAGGCGGTGGTGGACGGGGACTCCGTGATCGATGCCAAGGAGATCGAGGTGGAGGAGGAGTGCCTCAAGATCCTGGCCCTCCACCAGCCGGTGGCCCAGGACCTTCGCTTTGTCGTGGCGGTGTTGAAGGTCAACAACGACCTGGAGCGGATGGCGGACCTGGCCCAGAACATCGCCCAGCGGACGATGGCGCTGGTCCCTTCCCAGGATGCCGCGATGCCGACCGAGCTCAAGGAGATGACCACGCAGGTCCGGGCCATGGTGTCCCGCAGCCTGGACGCGCTGGTCCGATTGGATTCGGCCGCGGCCCGCGATCTGTTGCGGGCGGATGAGTCGGTCGACCGCCTGCACGAGCAGATGTACCGCTGGTTCCAGAATCAGGTGGTGGCGAGCACCGACCGCGTGGAGGCGTGGATCCACCTGTTGTCGATCTCACGCTACCTGGAGCGGATCGCCGACCTCTCCACCAACATCGCGGAGGACATCATCTTTACGGTGGAGGGGGAAGTGGTGCGGCACGGCTGGGAAGAGTAGCCGCGACTCAGAACATGCGGTTGATGCGGGCCGACAGGAACAACGCGTCGTTGCCGGGGCGGTTGTCCATCTTCCTGGCCAGGTTCACCCGGAAGCTTGCGTCCGAGTCCTGGAGTCCGATGCCCGCGTCCGTCTTCAGGCTGAACTCCTCGCCCGCCTCCACCCACGCGTCGCCGAAGTCGCCGAACAGCACCACCTGCAGGTCCTCCCAGACCTCCATCCGCATCTCCACGTTCGCGAGCGCGGCCCGGTCTCCGACGAGCGACTTGAACCGGGTGGCGCGCATGGTTCCGATTCCACCGAGGTAGAGCCGCTCCTGCACGGGAACCGCGTCGAATCCGTGCAGCGCCGTGCCGTCGCCGGTGCGGTGGGCTTCGTCGATCATGCCGCCCAGCAGGCGCAGGTCCAGGAAGTGGTTCGGCGAGAGCTTGAGGTACTTGCGCAGGTCCACGTGTCCGCGCTGGAACTCGAAGTCGCCGCCGAGTTCGCCGCCCGCCCATTCCCAGGAAGCCGCCCCGAAGAACCCGCGGGTGGGGTTCCGGACGCTGTTGCGCGTGTCCACCTCGTAGGAGCCGGCCACCGCGCGAAGCTGTCCCTCGTCCACCGGCGCGTTCGGACGCATGCGCGCGTCGCCCTCGAACAGGCCCCAGTTCGTGGTCTTGGAAACGCTTCGATGGTCTTCGCGTCGCCAGCGGACGCGCACCTGGGTGTCGGACCCCAGGTACCCGCGAACAAACGCGGACACGCCTTCGGCCTCGTGGTAGTCGCGCCAGTCCTGACGGAAGAAGAAGGCGGCCAGCGAGTTCTCGGTGGAGCCGATCCGGAAGTCGTCCGGCGTGGCGTTCCGCCGGTAGGCGTCCACGCCCAGGTCCACGACCTCGGCGCCGAACACCGGCTGGGCAAAGCCCGCATCGTAGAGCCAACGTTCGCGTCCGAACGCGTAGCCGGCCACGACGTTCAGGTCGGGGTGCATCTGGATGCGGTTTCCGTAGCGAAGCGCGGCGGAAAGCGTGACCTGGTTGACGCGATCATAGGCGCCCAGCAGTTCCG
>BQJX01000452.1 GCA_021604925.1 Gemmatimonadota bacterium | reverse complement strand
CGCCTGCCATGCCGAGGCGGATGTCGCCGCTCCAGGCAAACGGGGTACCGTCGCCCAGTTCGAAGCGGAGCATGTTGCCGCGGTAGACCACGCGCACATCGACGGAATCGGTGAAGTCGCCGTCGAAGTTGGTGTCGATCTTGAGCAGGTACTGCTCATCGACGCCGACGCATTCCTGGTCCTCGTTGATGGGACACTCGGCGACGTTGCCGTCGGAGCAGGGGTTGTCATCGCCGTCGGCGTCACCCGGTACTCCGGGGCCCGGGGCTCCTTGACAGCCGGCATCGACAACGTCCATCGGATCGATTCCGAAGAACAGCGTGTCGGTCGGCTGGTCGTAATAGACAAGGACTCGGGTGAAGTCGAAGCCACTCTTGCATAGCGAGAACAACTCGTTGCACGGGTCGTTTGCCAGTCCGTGCGGAGTGATCATGTCCCAGTCCGAGAGATCTCCATCAACGGAGATGGGCTGGGCAAGAGCGGGATTCCCGATCCCTGCTGTAGCAAGCAGGGAAAGCAGGGCGAGGATGGCAATACAGATTGCTCCTCGCCGGGATCGCCGGCGCGTCATCTTAGGTCCTCCTGGGGTCTCCTAGGTCCAGAATCCGTCTCGTGAGGAGGCCACCTCGCGAGATCGGCTCGATCCGTGGGGTTCCACCCACAAAACGAGACCCTGACGCACGGAGGTATTCCGGGCGATACAAGGCGCGGAAGAGTAGCCCGGAATCGTCAACAGTCAAGAATGTGCTTCCGCGGAGGGGGGCGCCGGAGGGATCGCGCCAGGCGAGAATCGCCTCGGATTGAGGGAGCGGCGGAAACGCGATTGTCAAAAGGAGTCGGTTGTCAACCTCGGCGGGCGTCGAGATCGACTCAGAATGACAGAGAGTGCTCGGGGGAGCCGATGGCGGGGGGATGCGATGTGCAAAGTGGAGGGGGGCGAGAAAACCCGAAAAAGGCGGATCTTCCGGCCCAAAAGAAGAGGGGCATGGCTTTCGCCATGCCCCTCCATGAGATGATTCACCTGACCAGCTTCCCCTAGGGGTTGGGCTGGCGGTAGGTAATCTGTGCCGGGGTGTCGTTGAACCCGCGGGTGAAGAAGTTCGCGGCCGCCGAGCCCTGATTGTTCTGGTCGGCCGTGTTGTACTGGATGAAGACACCCAGCAGCGGCGGATCGTTGGTGATCTGCGCGCCAGTGTTGTCCACCAGGTTGAAGCCGTCGAAGATGCCCCAGCCGGTCTGCTGCTCCTCGATGTCGTCGTTGTTGATGTCGGTGCCACCGAGGTCCTCGAACTGGAGACTGACGTCCGACAGCGTTCCCTCGAACTGGCACTCGAAGTTGGTCGTGCGCGAGAAGGGGAAGCCGTTGCCGTTTTCGTCATTGTTCCAGAAGAGGGTACCGAAGGTCACCTTGTAGCGACCCCAGTGCTCGTCCGTCGGGAAATCATGGAACGTGCTGAGCGGCGAGATCAGGACCAGCTTGCTGTCCTTGGTCGCACCCTGCTCGAAGAATCGCGGCAGCAGGAGCTTGTCGCCCCAGCGCTCGTACTCGTTGCCGTCGAAGTCCAGGTACGGGTCGGCGCTGTAGGTGTCGCGATCGCACGGATCGGCCGGGACGTCGGCGTGATTGGCGGAGAGGAACGCGTAGGCGTTGTAGCTCCACTGATAATCATCGCCGGTCTCGACGTTCCAGGCCTGGCCCATCAGGAAATCGAACGACCACGGAACCGGGTTGCCACCGGCATCCTGCTCGTCCGGCTCGGCCGCAAAGGCGACCAGCCAGCCGGTCGTGTTCTGGCCGATCTCGTCGGCGACGAGGAACGACGCGTGGTCCTGGGCCGAGAGCTTCACGTCCCAGTTGGTCTCGAAGCAACGATCATTCTCGTCCTGGAAGAAGAACATGAAGTGAACGTCGGTCTGCCCCGCGGCCTTGATCGGCGGGCCGCCGGCGCACTCTTCGTAACCGCCGACGAGCATTCCACCCTGCGGGTTGTTCTCGTCGTCCCAGTTGACCAGGTACGAGTTGGTGATGCTGATCACGGTGGCATCCGTGTCGACGTAAGGCCACACGAGTACCGATCCCGGGACGAGCTGCTCTGCATCCGCCGCCGGCGCGAAAAGCGCCGCGACAAAGCAGGCCACGCCCACGAGAGCCACTGTTTTCAATCTCATCTGCATATCCTCCAGATTCTCTTGAATCTTGATTTTCACAATGGGCTTCATGAGCCGTTTACTGGATGGTGACCGCGACACACACCTTGTTGTCGTCGTTCGGGTCGGTCGAAACGTCCGTGTCCATGTCATCGAGATCGGCGCAGGCTTCCGGCGTTTCCGCAGCGGCGCCCGACGCGGTCGCGACCACGTCGATCTGCACCGAGTCGCCGAGGTCCAGGTCGCCGATGTTCCAGGTGACGGTTCCGGCCGCTTCCGAAGTCGCGCCGGCACCGGTGTCCGAAACATAGGTCAGTCCGGTCTCGAGCACAACGGTGACGACGACGCCTTCGGCATCGAACGGGCCGTTGTTGGTCACATCGACCGTGTAGGTGACGTTGTTGCCCATCGTCGGCATGTTGTCGTCAACCGCGATCTCGATCTGGATGTCCGCGATCGGACGAGCGTTGGTCAGGTCCGAAGCGAAGCTGGTGACATGGCGACGGTTGATCGCAGCGGGCTGCGCCCAGCCGGCGTTGCCGGCCTGGTAGCCGTTGCTGTTGATCAGCGCGAACACCGAGAGAATCGCCGGCGTGTCGTCTTCCGGCACCTCGAAGTTCCAGATCTGCAGCCAACCCGAGTTGACGTCTTCGTGGTCGTACGGGTCGATCATGCCCGGATCTTCGATCGGGTTCGGGTTGTCACCGAGCTGGGTGACGATGTTCAGTCCGAACGCATCGACCAGGCTGCCGTACTTGAGGCAGGTGAGGTCGTTGTTCTCGCCGGTGAAGCGCTGTTCGTCGTAGGTGAAGATGGTGAAGTTGATCTCGGAGTCCGCGGGGGCATCCGAGACGGTGTTCATGACCGCCAGGAAGTTCGTGATGTTGCCCTCTTCCTTGACGATGCGCGGGATGCTGTTGACCAGCGGGAAGGCATCGTACTCCATGTCGTTGAAGTCGATGCGACCGTTGAGCGTTCCGCCACCGGCGACGTTGCTGTCGGTGAACGGGTGGCCGCAACCGTCATCATCGTCGTCGCCGTCGTTGTCCAGGGTCAGGCCACGGAAGGTGTAGGCGTCGTAGCCCCAGACCTCGTCTTCGCCGGTGCCGTAGACCTGAGCGCTACCGATCAGGTAGTTGTAGCTGATCAGCTCGCGGAACGGGACGTCCTGGGCGCTGACCGCGGCGGCGAGGAGCCAGCCCTTGCCGGTCGGAGCGTAGATGTCGCTCAGGAATGCCGAG
>BQJX01000451.1 GCA_021604925.1 Gemmatimonadota bacterium | reverse complement strand
CCCGGGTTGTTTCGGAGACTCCTGCAGGACCGGCCGGATTCCGATGGCTCCCTGGCCGAGGAGTGGCGACTCACGGCGTAGTGCCGCAGTGCGGCCGGCGATCGCGTTGGAATCGTTCAATACGCGGGAAGTCCGACCATCTAGACTCCGGAAAGTCCATCGCCCTCGATCCGGAGAAGAAACCGTGAAGACTGCGCTCACCCTGGCCTTGATCCTGTTCCTGCTCTGGGTCCCTGCGGCAGACGCCCGCCGTGACCCCGTGGCCGCCGCCCCGTTCGCCGCCGAAGCCGATCGCTGGATTCCGGACGCACTGGCGACGTTGGAAGTTGTTCCGGGGATCTCGGTCGCGGTTGTCGTCGACGATCAGGTGGTCCTCGCGCGAGCCTACGGGATCGCCGATCTGAACACGGGGGCGGCGGCCGAGGCGGACACGCAGTTCTACATCGCTTCTGCCACGAAGCCGTTCACCGCGCTGCTTGCCGCGATCCTGGATGCCCGCGGAACGATCGACCTGGAGTCCGCGTTCTCCGAGCACGCCCCGGGCATCACGTTCGCTCCGGAACTGCACGCGGGCGAGGTGAAGCTCGTGGACCTGCTCAGTCACACGTCCGGGATCGATTGCGGTCCGATCGGCTTTCGGGTGGCCTACACCGGTCAGCACGATCCCGAGACGTTGTGGAACCTGCTCAACCACTGCACGCCCAGCGAGGACGCACCGCTGGGCACGTACAAGTACACGAATGTTGGATACAATATCCTGACCATGTTCCTCGACCGCGAACTAGCGACGACCTGGCAGGAGCTGCTGCAACAGGAGATCTTCGGGCCGCTTGGTCTGGAGCGGACGACCGCGTACGCATCGCTCGGGGAACGCAACGGGTGGACGGTGGCCGGCCCGCATTTCGGGCTGCACCCGGACGGTGTGCAACGGCTCTCTCTGGTCAAGCAGGACAACACGATGCAATCGGCCGGAGGCATGATGACGACTGCCCTGGACGCCGCGCGCTGGCTCGAGTTCCAGCTGAACCTGGGCCGTGTGGGCGGTACGCAGATCGTGGACGCGGATGTGGTTCGCCGCACCCATGAGAAGCTGACCGAGGCCACCGGGCGCGATCCACTCTTCGAACAGAACGGCTACGGGTACGGGTGGTCGCACGGAACGTACGGAGGGCATCGCGTTCTGTCGCATGGTGGAGGGTTCCCGGGACTTCGCAGCGTTCTGTCCTTCATGCCTGACGATGGCATCGCCGTGGCGGCCATGGTCAACGAGCCCTCGGTCGGCGGCGAACTTCTCGGTGCGGTAGTCGGATACGCGTATGACTGGTGGCTTGGAAGCGAGACGGACCCGGGCGAGTTGGTGAAGCAGATCGTCGGGATGCGCGACGCGGTGACTCCTCGCGTGGCCGCGGACTTCGAGAAGCGCGCCGCGCGTGAGTGGCAGCTGGCCAGGCGCCGGGTCGACTACGCGGGGACCTACGTGAGTGACCTGTACGGCACGATGGAGATCGTCGAGGAGGGTGGGGATCTGCGCGTGGAGTTCGGGAACCTCCACTGCACGGGCGATCCCTACACGAAGGAGGAGTCGATGCGCGTCGAGCTGATTCCAGGAACGGGAGAAGTGATCGTCTTCGAACCGGCGAAGGGTTCCGTGACGGGACTCCACTACGCCGATGAGTGGTTCGAACGGGTCTCCGCGCCGACGTCGGGGACCGACTAGCCGGCCGCCGGGACTGACCGGAAACGGGATCGCGGCCGCCGGCGACCCTACTCCGTTGCGGATGTTACCGGAAGAGATCCTTCACCCGGCCCCAGGTGGACGCATCCACGGGGCTGGGCACCTCGCTGGCCGAAACGTCCAGGTTGTCCAGATAGAACGTGCCCGACGAGTCCGCGTCGTGGCTGAGCCCCACATAGATCCGACCGATCCCTTCGGGCAGAACTCCCATGGACTCGCCCGACAGGAGCGCGGTGGAGTTCAAGGTGAGATCGTAGGTGGCGGTATCCAGGTCCACATCGATCAGGAGAGACTGCGGAACTCCTGTCGTATAGGTCCCGATGAGGGTGTTCCCCGGGGAGTCGAGATCCCCGTAGCGGATATTGCCGTTGAACTGGAAGAGCAGGCTGAGGAAGCTGACGCTGGCCGCGTCCGCCTCACGGAGATTGAAGGAGTAGTTGTCGGCGTCTTCGAACCAGAGGTCCGCACTGATGGACATGGTGCCGGTGGACGGTGCCCACCCGTTCAGGAACGTGAAGGACACGTGGCGGGCGCCGCTGCCCCAGGTGTCCTGGAGCTCCACGGACGGTGACCCGAATGGAGTGGAGCGAACGAACGCGTCGACGCCGCCCAGAGAGATGGGCTGTCCCGCGGCCGGCCCGCCGGTGGGCAGCGGAGCATCCACGGTTTCGGAGTTGAAGTCGCAATCGAGCAGGGTCACCGGGAGTCCCCGATCCGCGGCCAACCCGGCGCCGGGAGATGCGACCAACGCCAGGAGTCCCACGATGAGAAGGGGCCGAATTGCATTGAGAAGAGGGTCAGCGCGCATGGAGGTACTCCCGGTTGCGTGAGAAGGTCGCTCGGGCGATGGGGCCAGTCTATGGGGGCATCCTCCGGCAAGCAGGCGTGCCCGTCAATTCCTGGTGCGGTCACCTTTTCTCCCCATCGCCGTATCGGGAGTGGCGGAACTGTGACGTTCAACTCGGAGGCACCAGCATGGTCAACGGCGACCGTAGGATGTTTGTGCGAGTGGTGGCGGCCGCCATCGTCGCGGCGTTCGTGTTCGTGACCACGGTGACCACGGTCATCAGTGTGGGGAAGTACTGTCTCACGTCGAATGGCGCCAATACCGCCACGCTGCCGGATCTCCATCGCCAACCCTGATACTGCGGGCTACGGCCTGCGGTCTGCGGGTTGCGGGTTGTGGCCTGCGGCCTACGGGCCGCGAACGAGGTTCCGTTTGCCAGGAGTAGGAAGCCCAGGGCGGCCGGTTGCGATGTCTTTGTTTCGTATGTAGAATACGAGTAACGGAGGCCCCATGGCGAAGCGACCCGTCACGACCACGTCCTACCTGATCCTGGAAGCGCTGGCGGCCGGCTACGGCTACGGTTTCGACATCATGGACGCCACCGGGCTCGCCAGCGGCTCCGTGTATCCGGCATTGCGTCGCTTCGAGCGGGACAAGCTGGTGGGCGCCAAGTGGGAGCGGGTCAGCACCGCCCGGGAAGAGGGACGCCCGCCCCGTCGCTACTACAAGCTGACCGCGCGTGGGCACGGCGCCCTGACCGAAGCGCGGGCGAGATACGGGGCTCTCGGCCGTCTCACGGCGCCACCCAAGCAGGCCTAGACCGGAAGGAGTGGTTCCGTGGCCAAGCGCGACGCATTCCTCCTGGCGATCTGCGGTCGGCTCATTGGTT
>BQJX01000450.1 GCA_021604925.1 Gemmatimonadota bacterium | reverse complement strand
CGAAAACATCTCCGGGCGCCCGGAAGCGGGGAGCGGGAGGCGCGCTTCGCCCGCGCGGCCCAACGCGATGCCAAAGCCCAGCCCCGAGAACGGCACCCACAAATGCAGCCCCCAGCAGGCGGCCACCAGCGCCGCAAAGAGCACCACGCCCACCAGCCGCCGCGGAGCGCGCAGCCGCCGCGTGATGAACAGGTAGAGCACCGCGGTGAACACCCCCAGCGCACCGGACTCGCCCAGGACCAGCACCGGTCCGCGCCATACCACGCCCAGGTCGATCGACGGGGTCCACAGCAGCGGCGGCGCGAACGACACCACCGCGCCCACCAGCGCAATGGCGGTCAGGAACACGTGGCCCACGTCGGCGGGCGGACGCCCGCGCAGGTCGCGGATGGCCAGCAGCGGAAACGCGGCCAGCACGAATGCCAAGGGAAGCAGGAATCGGCGAAACGTGCGCTCGGGGTGCAGATCGGGCAGGAGCTTGGGCAGCAGCGCCGTTCCCACCAGCAGCGCAAACGCGGCCAGGCCCACGGGCAGCAGGCTGCGGCGCACGATCTCGGGAATCGACAGGCGGAGCAGGCCGCGCCCGAGCTGCCAGCCCAGAGCCGCCAGGACCACGGCGAGATGCAGTGACAGCATCGGCAAGAGTCGACGAAGCTCCACCGGATCCACGAGCTCCCAGCCGGTGGGGCCGGCCGCCAGCCCGACCAGCAGCACCGCCAACGCCGCGGGGACCCGCGCCCGACCCGCCAGCCAGGCCACCAGGAACGCCACCGCAACGATGACCGCGTATCCAGCCACCGGGAGCCACGTGGTCATGACGTGCCCAGCCCTTGCGAGTCAGGGCACGCATCTGTCACAATGGAAGCCTTCCGGCCGGAACCGCGGGGTTCCGCGTTCCGTTCGCCGGAGTCCGTGACGGTCCTGACACCCTGGTTGTGGTTGCCCTTGAATCCGGATCGAGCCATGCGCGTCTCCTGGGCGTTCCTACTCATTGCGTGGATCTCCACTCCTGCCGCCGCGGCCACGCGGGTGGTGCCGGATGCGTTTCCGACGATCGCGAGTGCGCTGGCCGGAGCTTCGGCCGGAGACACGGTCCTCGTCCGCTCCGGAACGTACCCCGAACACCTGCAGCTGGTCGACGGCGTCGTGCTGCTGGGAGAGGACCTGCTGGACCGTCCGATCATCGACGGCACCCACACCGATACGGTACTCACCGCCACCGGCGGCGTGCTCGGCTTCACGGTGGAGCGGTGCGTGATCCGGAACGGCCTCGGCGCCGGACTGGGGGGCGGAGCCGAGCTCTCGGCGGCGACCGTAGTGTTCCGCGATTGCCTGTTCCAGCAGAACACGGCCAACCTCGGGGGTGGCGTGGGCAGCGCGGGAAGCGCGCTGACCCTGGAACGCTGCGCGTTCGAAAACAACGTGGCCACGCAGTCCGGGGGCGGCGTGACCATTACCGACCTCTCCTCGCCGATGATCGACGACTGCACGTTCCTGGGGAACAGCGCGTTCGCGGGCGGCGCCATCGCGGTTCGGAACGGGTGCACGCCGACCATTTCAGGGTGCCTCATGGACGGGAGCACGGCCGACCAGGGCGCGGCCGTGTGGTTCGACTTTCTCGCCGGGGGCTCGCTGACCTCCAACACCATCGTTCATGCCAACGCCAACGGCGGGGGCGGCGCCCTGTACTTCAACGCGCTGTCGGCCCCCACCATCGATCACAACGTGATTGCGTTCGGCGCGGCCGGCGGCGCCACGTTTGCGGTGACCGGCGCCGATCCCACGTTCGGGTGCAACTGCGTCTTTGGCAATGCCGGCGGCGACTCGCTTCTGGGCGGCACCGACCTGGGCACGAACCTCTCGCTGGATCCGCAGTTCTGCGACGAGGGGTTCGGGGACTACGGACTGTTCGAGGACTCGCCGTGCGCCACCGACGTCACCTGCGGCCTGATCGGCGCGTTTCCGGTGGGCTGCACGGTCGTGAGCGCGGGCAGTGAGCTGGAGTTCCGCAGCTGGGGCGCCATCAAGTCGCAGTGGAGATAGCTCCCTACCGATCCGGGTACGTCCGCCAAGGCGACACGACTTCGCTTCCGTCCTCCAGGACCGCCGCCACTTCCCACTCGAACCGCGCGGGGAGCCGCAGCACGTTGCTCTCCAGATCGTAGAGGAAGACGGAGCTGCGCACCGAGAGGGTCGGGGGCCGACGCCCATCCGCGCCGCGGAAATAGATCCGATACTCGGTCGCCCCGGGATGTTCCGGCCACTCCAGCCGCAGCAGCGTGGGCGCCCCGGAGGAGACGTGGCGGAGCGCCGACGTCATCTGGGACGTGGCGTTGGCCGCGGCCACCGTGGGGTTCCAGACGGTCGGAACCGGTGTGGGCTTCCGGGCGATGGACGACCACGTGGCCACGCCGCCCACCAGCAGCAGCACCCCCCACGCCGTGAACGAGAGCTCCGGACCCCACCGCAAGGTCGCACGTGCGCTCTTCCGCTGAATGCGGGAGTCACCACGGAGATCGGATGGATTCGGCATGGCGTGGATCCGCAGGAGGGGTGGTATCCCTCATCAACGGCAAACGGACCCGTCGGGTTGAATCAGTAGTAGCCGCCGTGGCCGCCCTTGGCCTTCTGGTGGTCCAGCTCCATCCGGGCCAACCGGCCGAACAGGCGCTGCGCCTTGGGGGTGGAGCCGCCCTTGGCGAGGCCCTTGTAGAGGCAAAAGAGGCAGACATCGAGCTTGTTGGCGGTCTCCAGCACTTCCGCGGCCGTGGCGTTGTTGCTCAGCGTGAACGTGGACAGGTAGCCGCGCGGGTCCCGCACTTCCGTATCGAACTGGACCCACTCGTCGAGTGTGGCGATCTCCTGGTCCTTGTCGGCATCCATCGACGCCAGAATCCCGGCCAGCTGCTTCTGGTGATTGCCAAGGAAGCGAAGCAGCATTTTAGCCTCGCCGTTCTCTGCCGCCGACTCGGCTTCGTGCAACCGGGTCCCGAACTCACCGTGGAACTTCTCCACCTTGTTCAGGATGTCGCGGATGGTCAGAAATGGCATGATCTCCCCCTGGTTCGGGCTCGGTCCCTTCGTATCGCGTGATCGATTGTCTCACACAATGAAGACGCGCGGAGTGCCAAGGCGAGTTCGTGAATTTTTGAACGTTCATTGATTCACAAGCCCGACTCGCATCGCGGTGCTAGAATCCGCAAATTCGCCTTGTCCGATTCCTGGGAGGACCTCCTGCTGTCGTCGCCCGTGTGGTTCGTACTCGTGGGAACGCAGACGCCCGGCAACCTCGGCGCGGTCTGTCGCGTCGCCGCCGCGTTCGGATTTCCCGCCGTGCGGGTCGTGCGTCCGGAGTTCGCTCCCCTGGCGGAAGAGGCGCGCTGGCTGGCCCATGGCGCGGAGGACGTGTTGCG